>OMSP01000242.1 GCA_900313775.1 uncultured Eubacteriales bacterium | reverse complement strand
GTAAGAGTCTTCGTCAGATTCATTCAGAACTTTTTCTGCCGCTTCCTTTGCAGCCTTCAGATCCTCGAGATCAACAAACTGCGCAAAATAATAATTCTCAATCGCGTTCGCAGTATCGATCTCCTTCTGAATATCAGCAGCCAGTTCTTCCGGCTCCGGACCGCAGGCAGACAACGCCGCTGAAACAACCAGAATCATTATAAGCAGTATCCATCTGCAGTAGTTCTTCATTTTTTACTGTCTCCTGTCTCAGTATTATTTGTTTTGCAACGTATCACTCCGGGATATATTCTTTAAAGTCAGGATGTATTATTTCAGCATCCTTCGTGAGTTCAGCGATTTCAGATTCATACTCCTCACGGGTCAGAACAGTTTTCGTATCCTCATAATCACCCAGGCTGAAAAATGCTTCCTCGCGTATTATTTTTCCCGAACCATCATCGATATATACCAGACCATCTTCATGCTCAGGACAATACGTTTTGATCAATGCTTCTCTTTTCTCATCCTCAAACCAATCAAGAAGATGTACATAAGTGTAGTGTTTCCCTTCCTTATCGAATTCTTCGATCCATACCATGTTGTTATAGAAAGTCACAGTATCCGGATCAAAATTTTTTCCTCTGAACTCAGTTCCATGATAAGAGCTGTATGCAGATCCATAATAATAATACAGATCCACCTCTACGCACGGGATGAAGGATTCATCCTTGTCCTGATTCAGATCATATCTGCAAACTGCCCATTCTAAAAGACCGTCTCCGTCAAAATCATCAATCGCATATTTCAGGAATACAAGACCGTTATCTGTTAATGGATGTCCCTGATCGTCACGAGGATACTCAGAGTAACTGTTAACATTGCTGATATAATTCTCTTCTGCTTCAGGATTGTAACTGTCAGACGTTGTATCTCCCCATATTTCCTTGGTCTTTGCAAACTCCCGGGTAACACTGGTAAATGTTTCATTGCTTGTGCCGGCCGCTTCTTCAAGTGGGGTGGTCTTTTCCTGAGTATCATCAACAGCTGTACTGTCATCACCGGAGCCGCCTCCCCCCTCATGGCTCCCCGGCAGCCCTGTCCCTATAATTCCGACCAGCAGCGCAAGTACAATACATGCAGCAATTATGAGATACTTTCTGTTATGCTTTTCACCGCCCGATGATTGCAGCGGTGTATTCTGTTTTGATACCGCTGCATCTCTGAATGTGAATATTTCTGTCATCGGTTCTGACTGATTATCGGCTGCTGTATCATCTTTCGCATCTTCCGCAAGTAATATCGGTCCTGCTGCCGTGGCATCTATTTCACTCTGGAAAAGAGCAACAGTTTCCTCCTCCGGGATCTCCTGTGTCTCTTCGTCATCATCCGGGCTTACAGGTCTGTGCGTCACTCTGTAATAATCGACCGGCGGAGGAATTACGTTTTGGGTCCTCTCTGTCATGATCTCTTCGGCTTTCCTGATCTGTTCAGACATATCCGCGGCAGACTGGAATCTGTCCTTGCGGTCATATGCACAAGCCTTCATAACAAGCGCTTTGAGTTCAGGACTCCCATCTGCCGGAGGGTCGAACGGTTCCCCCGCAAGCCTTCTCTGCTGTGCCTGTTCGATCTGCTCCGCTGTAGGAATACCTGTCAGGGGATAGAAAGGAAGGCGTCCGCGGTTAAGGAGCCTATACATAACGAGTCCCAGTGCATATGTGTCAACATCTCTGCCTGTCTTGCCGCCTTTGATGACTTCGGGCGCCATATATCTTTCAGTGCCTGTGAAAGTCGCCGCCGTCGTATGGTCTAATTTGCGCGCAGTACCGAAATCTCCGAGCTTATAGTCTCCATCGTCACTTATGAGAATGTTCTCCGGCTTGATATCCCGGTGAACTATGTTGTTTTTCTCGCATAACTCAAGCGCCTTAGAGATGTCTTTCCCGAGTTTGATCACGTCCTCTTCCGTGAACCTCCTGTGGTCCGGACGGAGTTTACGCAAAATCTCCCGGTCCTCGTCACTGAGCATCTCATCCCGCTTCGACATGAGACTGAGGAGTTTGGTCAGTGAGGTAAGCTTCTCCATGCGAATATAGATATCCGCACCCGGATCACTTGTATGAGGCGCAACATCTATATCCTCACAGCTGACGATATTCGTCTTCCCTTTGAGACGGCTCATCACATTGTACTCTTTAACTATGTCTTCGATCCTTTTTGAGCACCATGTACTTATGTTCTCCTCATCAAGTCCCGAACCGTACAGATCATCCAGCCTTTCGTTGCTTTCAGGCACAGAAATGACTTTCATCGCTGCCTTCTGGACTGTTCCGTACAGATCCCTCTCTATTTCATATACTGTTCCAAAACTGCCGCGGCCTATCATTCTGACGATCCGCCAGCCATCC
>OMSP01000257.1 GCA_900313775.1 uncultured Eubacteriales bacterium | reverse complement strand
GTCGTCAGACAGTCACCGATATTGACGCCGACGATGACCGCGAACACACCGTAGAAATGCACACCGACCGTGCTGGCCAGCGTCTGGAGGATACCGATGACAGCCGACGAAGACTGGATGATGCCGGTGACCAGGACGCCGGATAAGAACTGGAGGAAATAATTATGCTCAAAGGCTGTCAGCAAAGTGGAAAGTGAGTCGCCGAATGATGCGACAGCTGCGCTCATATTCATCAGACCGACAAAGAGCACACCGAATCCGATAAAGATCGTACCGACAGCGCTTGAGGAAGCACCGTGGACGAACATGATCAGGATGATACCCACGATCAAAGCCATGGGGGCGAGATTATCTGATTTAAAGAAGTAAAGGATGCTGCCGGTGCCGGCGCTGACATCCATCAGACGAATGATCTGCGCGGTGATAGTCGTACCGACTTCTGCGCCGAGGACAACACCGATCGACTGTCTAAATGTCAGGAAACCCGCGCCGACCAGACCGACAGTCAGGACGATACAGGCTGTGGATGACTGGATCACACAGGTGATCAACATGCCAAGGATGAATCCTTTGATCGGCCGGTCTGTGACTTTCTTGAGTGCCAGGCGCATGGCGTTACCGGAACAGTTCTTTAAGCCGTCCCCCATGGTACGCATGCCGTAGAGGAACAGGGAGAGCCCGCCGAGGAGCGATACGATGCGATAGAACATATCCACAGAAGTACACCTGTCCTTTGAATTGAGATCCAATTTTTTCCTTTTATATCATAAAACAAGCCATATGTCCGCGCAAGGGGAAATTGGCCGGTGTTAAAGAGTTTACCTTGACATTTGATCTGTATGGGCGTAATTTGGAATAGTACTAAATCTTGACCGTTCCCGGTCACATTACAACAATATCTTGAGGAGAATCTAATGCAGGAATTAAAAGATCGAATAGTCAATGAAGGTAAAGTACTACCCGGAAACATCATCAAACTGGACGGTTTTCTGAACCATAAGGTCGACTGTCAATTCCTAAGCCGCGTAGCTGATGCGTTCGCGGAGATCTTTGACATAGATAATGTGGACATCTTACTGACGGCAGAGGCGAGCGGCATCGCGCTCACTTCTATCTGTGCGACCAAATGGGGGATTCCGATGATCTATGCCAAGAAAGCCAAGAGTGATAATATCGAGGGAGGTCTTTATCAGAGTGAGATCTATTCTTACACATATAAGAAGCATGTCACACAGATCGTCTCCAAAGAATGGTTAACAGAGGGACAGCATGTGCTGATCATCGATGATTTTATGGCGAACGGGGAAGCGGTGCGCGGTCTCTGCGATATCGTCGAACAGGCCGGCGGCATACTGGAAGGAGTGGGTATTGCCGTAGAAAAAGGCTTCCAGGGCGGCGGCGACAGACTGCGCGATCTTGGGTACAACTATCACGCTCTGGCCGTCATCGAAGAAGCCACACCGGATCATATTACTTTCAGAGAATAAATCTTATTTGGTGCGATGAGAATCCTTATAGGATAAACGCATCAGACTGTCAACCAGATACACATTTTCCACGACCACATCCGCGGGAAGCTCCAGCTCACAGTGCGCGAAGTTCCATATGGTCTTCACACCTGCCTCCACCAGTTGAGCTGCGAGTTTTTCCGCGTTTTTTCGCGGCACTGTCAGCACACCGATATCTACCGGATACTCCTTGAGATAGTTGATGAGATTTGAAGTGTCCTGAACGGTGCAGCCGCAGAATTTCCTTCCGATCACAGCCGGATCGGAGTCGAACAGAGCGGTGACAAAGAACCCTTTCTTGCGGAAATCCTGAGAACGAACGAGAGCCTTGCCAAGATTGCCGACACCGATGACAGCCATGCTGTGCTCATGATCGACGCCGAGGACTTTGCCGATCTCCTGGCGCAGATATCGGACATTATAGCCATAGCCCTGCTGGCCGAAACCTCCGAAATGATTGAGATCCTGACGGATCTGGGAGGCGGTGACATGCATACGGCGGGAGAGCTCTGCCGAGGATATCCGCTCCACACCCTCGTCGATAAGAGTGTGCAGGTAACGATAATAGCGGGGCAGACGTCTGATCACAGCTGTCGAAATCTTCTGATTGGCCATAGGGGGATCCTCTCTGTCGTATACCTGTTATTATAGTTGGTTTATTATAACCCTAATTTGTAAAGTTTTGCAAGATTAAACGGGCAGTTTATACAGATCACGGATCTCCCCGGCAAGATACAAAGAACCGAAGATGATCAACGGCAGATCCGCGCGTGATGCGGCTTGCCGGCCGTCTGTCAGAGCTTCTTTTACAGAATGGCAGACGACAGCCTTTCCTCCTAGTCCACGGATCAGGGAAGCCATGTCTTCTGCGGGAAGACCACGTGCATCATCGGGACAGACGCAGTAGACAGTTTCCGCGAGCGGCAGCAGGATCCGCAGCGTCTCTTGGACCCGCTTATCTCGCATCATACCAAGGATAAAATAAAATCTGCCGGATCCGAAATACCGGCGAAGAGAACGGGAGAGCGCATCTGCGCACTGCGGATTGTGACCGCCGTCGAGAAGAATGACCGGATCTTCACAGATCAGTTCCAGGCGGGCGGGCCAGCGGACATGTGAGAATCCCTCTCTTACAGCGGCTTCCGGCAGAGTGTATCCCCGACCACGGAGGACTTCGACTGCTGTCAGCACAACAGAGGCGTTATTGACCTGATGATCGCCCGGCAGTGTGAGAGCATATGACCGGCCGTCCCAATCCAATGTCTGCCGCTTGAGAGATGAGAGAGGATCTGACAGATTACTGTCACGTATTACCGCGCGGCTCATGTCTGTGATCGTGAAGTCTGCACCCTCCGACCGGCAGACTGAGCGAATGATACCGTTGACCGGTTCACCGTTGTCGTATGACACACAGGCGCAGCCTCTCTTGATGATGCCGGCTTTGTCATACGCGATTTCGGACAGCGTGTCGCCCAGGATCTCTGTGTGTTCCAGGCTGACGGCCGTGACGACAGCGAGATCGGGAGCGCTGATCGCGTTCGTCGCATCGTACCGGCCTCCGATTCCGGTCTCGAGGATCGCGATATCGCAGCGCTTTTCGGCAAACACATCTATGGCAAGTGCTGTCAGCAGACAGAAATATCCGACCGGTTCATTCATCTGTTCCACTATCGGACGTATCTTTTCACAGGCGATGCCGAAATCGTGATCACTGATCATCTGTCCGTTTATTCTGATACGCTCGCAGACATCCTGAATATGCGGAGAAATAAACATCCCGACGCTATAGCCCGCGGCGCGCAGCACAGCTTCAAGCATGGCGCAGACGGAGCCTTTCCCGTTGCTGCCGCAGACATGGATCATGCGCATACCGCGGTCCGGCGAGCCCAGCTTATCCAAAAGGAGCCGGGTCCGCCGCGGATTGTCCGATGGGCGTCTGCCGGAGTGTTGCTGCCTGCCGCACTGTCCTATGAAATTGAGAGCTTCTTCCTTTGTCATACCTGTTCCGGATCGCTTCAGTTATCACATTTGTATCACTATAGCAATTTTGTTTTTCCTTTTCAATACAGGATAAACCCTGTATAATACTACCATGATTATTTCAATCAGTCACAGTCAGATGCGAGAGGAAAAATGGCTCTTAGAAGCCGTACTCAACTGCCCTCCGAGCGAGCTTATCCCGTTGGTCAGTCAACGGCCGCCGGTCATCAGTATAGTTGGCGGCGGAGGCAAGACGACCTGTGTCAAGGCGATCGCGACGGAGTGTTACGACAAAGGGATCCGCGCTGCAGTGGCTACTACGACCCATATGCAGATGCCCCACGATGAGTTCCTGTTGGATGCGGAAGATATGGATGCTTTTTATGCGCTGATGGAGCGCGAGGGGCAGGTGTGGCTCGGACGGCGTCTTGACCCGGGAGCTGCCGGTCGCGAATCGCGTATGGTCAAAAACAAGAGCAGAGCACTCTCGCTTGATTTTGTCAGACGCGTCTGTCGGGAAGGAGGCGTGCCGGTCATCATTGAGGCGGACGGAGCGAGATGTCTCCCATGTAAAGCACCGGCGGATCATGAGCCGGTCATTCCGGAGGAGACGACACATGTTTTGAGTGTCTACGGGCTGGACGCGCTTGGGCAGCGGATAGCAGATATCGCTTTCCGCCCTGAGCTTGTGTCGGATATCCTGGGAAAAGAGCCGGCTGATATCATCGGGGAAGACGATCTGGTCAGTCTGGCTTTGTCGGATCGGGCAGGCAGAAAAGCAGTGACTGATGCAATGGCATATTGTGTTGTCCTGAACAAAGCGGATAATGACGCGATGAGAGATCAGGCAAAAGAGATTGCGGCAAAGATGACAGCGCAGGGAGTATCGCGTGTGCTGATCACGAACGATCTTGTGCGACTGATGCACAGGTAGAAGATGGGAGAGGCAAAGAGATGAGCATTTACGATGAAATGGATATCTCTGTCAAGGTAGTTGTAGGCAGAAACGGCGCGGAATTCGGGCCGGGGACGAGTCAGCTGCTCGCCTATATCGACCGGTACGGATCCGTGCGTCACGCGGCCGAGGAGATGAAAATATCCTACGGTAAGACATGGAAGATGATCCGGGATGTCGAAGAGGCACTCGGACAACCGGTCGTCGAGCGCCAGCAGGGAGGGCCGACCGGCGGAAGCGCGGTCGTGACCAAGGCTGGTCATGAACTGATAGAAAGATATGACGCGGTCGTCGCCGATATAAAACGATACGCGAGAGATAAGTTTTGTGAAGTCTTTGATCAATAAACAGGAGTCAAGAGATGAAGATCAGTTTGATTCAAATGGATATGGCGCCCTGTGCGCCCGATGAAAACTATCCGCGCGCCGCGCAGCTGATCTCGCAGGCCGCCGGAGAGGAGCCGGATGTGATCGTTCTGCCGGAGACATGGAATGTCGGGTTCTTTCCGCACGATCACCTGGAAGAACTGGCAGATCATGACGGAGAGAGGACACAGTCCGAGATGGGAGCACAGGCCGCGGAGCATGCTGTCAACCTCGTGGCCGGCAGTGTCGCCAACCGCAAAGGAGATCAGGTGTTCAATACCGCCTATATCTTTGACAGGCAGGGCGAGATGATTGCATCCTATGATAAATGCCATCTCTTCTCACCAATGGGAGAGCATGAGTATTTTGAGCCGGGAGATCATCTCTGCCGGTTCGAATTGGACGGTGTCTTCTGCGGCATCATTATCTGTTATGATCTTCGATTTCCCGAATGGATCCGGAAGCTTTCTGTCGAAGGGCTGGACCTGCTGTTTGTTGTCTCGCAGTGGCCGGATGTCAGAGCCGATCATCTGCGCACGCTCCTGAGGGCACGCGCCATCGAAAACCAGATGTTCGTTGCCTGCTGCAATTCGATCGGCAGAATGGGAGAGACGCAGTACGGCGGCGGTTCTGTCGTGATCGATCCCTGGGGAACAGTTCTCGCGCAGGGGCCTGTCTCCGCCGAGGATATCATCTGCTGTGAAATTGATCTGTCGGTACTCGCCGGGATCCGTTCCTCGATCAATGTCTTCCGCGACAGGAGGCCGGAACTTTACTGAATATGAACTCCCGAAGACAAAAATGGATACGACGGCTGTTGGCTGTCTGCTGTGTGCTGGGAATCGCTGTACTGGCAGCCGGCATGTTATATCAGGCAAAGACAGGCAAACCGCGCGGAGGCGGAGCTGATTCTTATCAAGTTGCTTCTGATGCATTTGCCGCGCTTTCCGGGTCTGTAAAAGACAAGTCTTCACAGGCTGTGGATGCAGCGGCTCAGAACATTAAAAAAGAGCAGGATGCCAAGCAGGCCGCTGCAAAAAAAGCGCGGGAGAAACAGGCTCAGCTGAGAGGAAATAAGACGGGAGCTGCCAAGAGCGGGTCTGTCAGCTGGAACGGCAAATGGGAGTATGCCGGTTATTCGAAGATCCATACCGGGCAGGCGATGCTCTATAAATCATCGGCGGATAAGAGAAAAGAGATCACTGTCGCCGTCAATGCCGGGCACGGTACCAGGGGCGGTAATTCGGTGAGGACTCAGTGTCATCCGGAAGGATCGCCCAAGGTGGTCTCAGGCAGTACGCCGGCCGGATCGACCACAGCTGCCGCGGTATCCTCCGGCACAACGCTGCTGGACGGTACGAGCGAGGGAGCAGCGACGCTGGCCGTGGCAAGGGCAGTCAAAGAAGAGCTGTTGGCAAAAGGCTATGATGTATTGATGCTTCGCGACGCGGAGGATGTTCAGCTGGACAATATCGCGCGGACCGTCATGGCGAATAACCTCGCGAACTGTCATATATCCATTCATTATAATTCCAGTGAGAACGGCAGTGGTTTATTCTATATCAGTGTACCGGATGTCTCATCCTACCGCAGTATGGAGCCGGTAGCTTCTCACTGGCGGGAGCATGAGGCGCTTGGACAAAGCCTGGTTGAGGGCGCCCGTACCGCGGGCGTACCCATCAAAGGAAATGGCTCAATGGCGATCGATCTCACACAAACATCATATTCCACCATCCCTTCGGTCGACCTGGAAGTGGGGGACCGGGCATCGGATCATTCATCCGCTGCAATCGCACGGATCGCCAAGGGGATAACAGCCGGAGTCGATCGTTATTTTTAGCGAAAAACCGCGCTCAGGAAATCTCTGTTTCCGTTGACACGGCAGCCGTGTGTCGATATAATAAAAACACAATCAAAACGCTTTCCGTGACTGACGGGTAAACGCAGATCACTGCGAGGGACCGGAGATGCGTGAGTGTTTTCAAGCCGACCGTCTGGGCACACTTATTTTGAAGAGAATAAGTGTGTCTTTTTCGTTTTCAAGGAGGACTACCATGAAAAAAGTTGCGATCATCATGGGCAGCGATTCCGATCTGCCTGTTGTCTCCAAAGCAGCAGATCAGTTAAGAGAACTGGACATTCCTTTCGAGATGCATATCTATTCGGCGCACCGCACACCGGAAGAGGCGAGTCGTTTTGCCGCTCATGCAAGAGAGGAAGGATTTGGCGTGATCATTGCAGCAGCCGGTATGGCGGCCCATCTGGCCGGCGCTCTGGCGGCTCAGACAACTCTGCCCGTCATCGGCATTCCCTGTGTCTCCGGACAGCTAGGCGGCATGGACGCTCTGCTGTCCACGGTGCAGATGCCGCCGGGGATCCCCGTGGCGACAGTCGCTGTCGGCGGTGCCAAAAACGCGGCTCTTCTGGCGGCTCAGATACTGGCGGTAGAAGACGCTGTCCTGGGTGCAAAGCTGGATGCCAAGAGGGCGGCGGACGCGGATGCTGTCCGTGACAAAGACGCAAAACTGGAGGGCTGAAATGGGAGGTTTTTTCGGAGCAGTCGGTAAGAAGAATGTCATGATGGAAGTCTTTTTCGGAACAGACTACCATTCTCACCTGGGTACTCGCAGCGCCGGACTGGCTTGTTATGATGCGTCATTCGGTTTCCGGCGAAAAATACACGGTATCTCCAACGCGCCTTTCAGGACTAAATTTGAAGGGATCACGATGGAGATGTCCGGGACGGCGGGTATCGGTTGTATCAATGACACCAATCCCCAACCGCTCGTTGTACACAGCCAGCTGGGCACCTATACCCTGTGCTTTACCGGTGTGATCAAGAATACCGATGCGCTGATCAGGCGCTATGTGGAGCAGGAGGGAGGACAGCTGTTGGTCATGTCGGACGGCAGAGTGAACACGACAGGCCTTGTAGCGGCGCTGATCAACCGTCATGCAAGCTTTGAAGAAGGCATCCGGAAGGCGCAGGATATGATCGACGGAACAGTTTTGATACTGATCCTGACTGACAGAGGAACCCTGATCGCAGCCAGGGACAAAGAAGGCCGGCTTCCGGTGCATATCGGCAAAAAAGAGGAAAGCTGCTGTGTCACTTTTGAGAAGTTTGCATACGAGAAGCTCGGTTATGATGATGCCTATGAGCTGGGACCGGGCGAGATCGTAGAGGTGGACAGCGAAGGTTATCGGATACTTAAGCCTCAGAACGAACGGATGAGGACATGTGCTTTCCTCTGGACATATTACGGATTTCCTACGTCTGAATATGAAAATGTCAACGTGGAACTGATGCGTCTGCGCAATGGTGAGATCATGGCGCAGCATGACATCGATACCGGGACACTGCCGGATGTCGACTATGTCGCCGGTGTACCGGATTCCGGGACGCCGCATGCTATAGGATACGCCAACCGTTCCCATATTCCTTTTGCCAGACCCTTTATCAAATATACACCGACCTGGCCGCGCTCCTTTATGCCGCCCAATCAGCAGGAGCGCAATCAGATCGCCAAGATGAAGCAGATCCCGGTGCGCGATCTGATCGAGGGAAAGAACCTGCTGTTTGTCGACGATTCGATCGTACGCGGCACACAGCTGAGGGAGACGGTCGATTTCCTTTATGAAAACGGTGCCAGAGAGGTCCATATCCGGTCTGCGTGCCCGCCTATCATGTATGCCTGCAGATTTCTGAACTTTTCAAGAGAGACGAGTGATATGGAACTGATCAGCAGACGCCTGATCACAGAGCTAGAGGGGGAAAGAGGCATGGCTCATCTTGATGAATACAGTGACGGGACGACCGCAAGGGGAAGATCTCTGAGGGAAGCGCTCTGCAGTGAGCTTCATATAGCTTCAGTAGAATTCCAGACCTTGGAAGGACTGCGGGAGGCTGTCGGGATCGATCCCGATTGGATGTGCAATTACTGTTGGAACGGAAGGGACTGATGATGATCAGAAAATCTGAGTCGAACGCCTATATGGCGGCGGGAGTCAATATCAACGCAGGTTACGAGGCAGTCGAACGGATGAAAAAGCATATCGCAAGGACCCGCACCGAGGGTGTGCGGTCCGACATCGGCGGGTTCGGAGGACTGTTCGCTCCGGATCTGACCGGTATGAAAAAGCCGCTTTTAGTCAGCGGGACCGACGGCGTCGGGACCAAACTGAAACTGGCTTTTTTGATGGACAAACACGATACCATAGGCATCGACTGCGTGGCCATGTGCGTCAATGATGTCATTTGCTGCGGGGCAAGGCCCCTGTTTTTCCTCGATTATATTGCGTGCGGCAGAAACGATCCTGCCAGGATCGAGCAGATCGTTGCAGGTGTGGCGGAAGGATGCGTGCAGGCCCAAGCTGCGCTGATCGGCGGAGAGACGGCGGAGATGCCGGGATTCTATCCTGAGGACGAGTATGATCTGGCAGGTTACTGCACCGGGATCGTCGACGAGGAGAAGATGATCGACCGGGACTCCGTCAGAGAGGGCGATGTCGTCATAGCGCTTCCTTCCAGCGGTGTTCACTCCAACGGTTTTTCCCTTGTGCGCAAGTTGTTTGATGCCGATGAACTCAAGCAGCCGACACTCGGCAAGGCACTGCTGGAACCGACGAGGATCTATGTCAGACAGGTCATGGCATTGATGGATGCATTGTCCGTGCACGGAGTGGCTCATATTACCGGCGGGGGCTTTTATGAAAACATCCCCCGGGCCATACCGGATGGTATGTGTGCAGCCATAGACCGGGAGGCAGTGCGTGTCCTGCCCGTGTTCCGCTGGATCGCAGAGCGTGGCGGTCTGTCCGAAAAAGAGATGTTCTCGACTTTCAATATGGGGGTCGGCATGACGGTGATCGTGGGAGCAGAGGATGCTGACCGGGCGCTGCAGATCCTTCGAAACGAGGGGGAGAACGCATGTGTCATCGGAGAGATAGTTTCTGCTCAAGACGATTCAAAGATCGAGATCAACGGTATCTGAGGAGATTATATGACTGACAGAAAAGCAGATATTGCTGTATTTGTCTCCGGAGGCGGCACGAACCTGCAGGCGCTGATCGACGCGCAGGAGACAGGGATCATCACCAGCGGCCGTATACGGCTCGTGATCTCCAGCCGTTCCGACGCCTACGCTCTGGAGCGGGCCCGCAAGGCCGGTATCGATGCCTGCGCTATTTCGGCGAAAGAGCTGGGCAGCCGGCAGGCTGTTGAGGAGCAGATCAACAATAAGCTGGAAGAATACAGTATCGACATGATCGTCCTCGCAGGTTATCTGAGCATTTTAAGTGAAGACTTTACAAGGCGCTGGGATCACAGGATCCTCAACATCCATCCGTCCCTGATCCCTTCCTTCTGCGGCAGGGGATACTATGGGCTCCGCGTTCATGAGGAGGCGTTGAAGAAAGGCGTCAAAGTCACCGGAGCGACCGTGCATTTTGTCAATGAGATACCGGACGGAGGGGAGATCGTGATGCAAAGGGCGGTCGAAGTAATGGAGGGAGATACGCCGGAGATCCTGCAGCGCCGCGTGATGGAACAGGCAGAGTGGATCATCCTGCCTCTGTCCGTGGAGAAAACGGCTGCGGCCCTTATCGGCAAATAGAAAGGTTACAGACAATGGATATCTATGCAACACCTACGATCACAGAACGAATCACGGGTAATCCCTATGTCGGCCGCGGTATCATCC
>OMSP01000243.1 GCA_900313775.1 uncultured Eubacteriales bacterium | reverse complement strand
TGGTCATCGATTTTGTCATACATTCGGTACAGGCGGTCGTCGAGATCAGCCTTACGGCGGTTATAGTGACGGTCATCCGGATCCAGTTGTTCAATCTCTTCCAACGTCTTCCTTTTCGTAGCATAGGATTGCTTCAGCTGCTTTTCCAGTGCCTTGATCTCCTGGTCGATGGCCGTGGTATCCACCTTCATGTTGATCTTTTCCTGCATGAGCGAGGCAAAGCGCGGATTTGAAACCAGTTTCGTGATAATCTCTACAACGGAAGCATCCAGGATCTCTTCCTGGATCTGTTTTTTATAATCACATTTATGCCCCCGGGTCATAGTCCTGTGCTTGCAGCCGTAGTAGTAAAAATCCTTGTATTTAGAGCCATCTTTCCGATGCTTAATACTTTTATTCCCATACATGCCGGCACCGCATACAGGGCACTTTACAAGGCCTGACAAAAGGTGCGTCTTCATATCCTTCGCCTTGTTCACATGCTCGTATTTCTTTGCCTGGGCGATCATTTTGACCTGCGCCTGGTTCCACAGTTCTTCCGAAACGATCCCCTCATGCAAGCCGTCTACCACCAGATAATCGTCCTGCTCGACCAGCCTGTATTCATTTCGGGTGCCATGTACTTTTTCCGTCTTCCGGCGGCCGTAAGCAATCTTCCCGCAGTATACCGGGTTCTTGATGATGCGGCGGATGAGTGCGGAATCAAAAAGTGGATTCTTCCCATTATGCCGTGCGATCTTGTAAATCCCATGGTTCTCCAGATACTTCGCAAGACCATTGGCACCGATATCCGTGGAGACCCACTGCTCAAATATGGTGCGGATTGCCGGGGCCTCATCCTCATTGATCTCCAGTACGCCATCCTTCAGGCTGTAGCCGTAAGGCGGAAAACCGCCGTTCCATTTGCCGTCCCTGGCTTTCTGGATACGGCCTTCCATGGTTTGGACACGGATATTCTCTCGCTCAATCTCAGCAACCGCAGACAAAACTGAAATCATCAGCTTTCCGGCATCCTTGGACGAGTCGATGCCGTCTTCCACGCAGATCAGATTGACGCCGAAATCCTGCATGGTCTGTAGTGTAGAAAGGACATCGGCAGCGTTTCTTGCGAAGCGTGAAAGCTTGAAGACCAGGACATAGGAAACATCGTCCTTGCCGGTCTTGATATCCTCCATCATCCGGTTAAACTCGCCGCGCCCTTCTATGGATTTTCCGGATTTCCCGGCATCTTCATACTCACCGGCGATCTCATATCCATTGAATTCCGCAAATGCTTTCATCCGCGTACGCTGTGCTTCAAGTGAATAGCCATCGATTTGCATTGCGGTGGAGACACGGGTATAAATATAGACTTTTACCGCTTTATTACTCATCTTGAACCCTTCAAAAGTTTGGACATATTTTCCACGACAATCTTATCACACTCTTCCTGGGATTTCAATTGAAAGCGGATCTATGTCATGAAGATCATACACAGAATCATCCCAAAAGACTTGCTCGACTCAGCAAATGCATCAAAGCACTATCATTATTATGAGGTAACCCACAACGCTTTATTCTGTTACCAAATAGGTAACGGTATATCTTAACTTCTTATGCACTTTATGGTATATATTATCGCGAGGTGATAGCTATGAAGAATCCAGGAATAGCACTTGAGCAAAAGCTATATGAATCCGGGATGTCCCGAAAAGAACTGGCACAGCGCATTAACGTGTCTGAGAAGCATATCAGTACCGTTATTAATGGTGATCGTGGGATTTCTGTCGCATTTGCCAGAAAACTTGGCTATGTATTTGAAAGCACCGCTTACTGGCTTAAAGTGCAGGCAGAATACGATGAAGAACAGACCAGGATCAAAGAAGAACACTCAATCTCTCCCGAAGAGATCGAAATACTAAAACCTCTCCATGACATCACAGCCTATTTTATTGAACGTGGTTACATGCATAATGATTGTGGCGACGCTTCTAAGGTCATGCAGCTAAGAGAACTGCTGAATGTAAGTGATCTTCTGTACATCCCCAAGATTACTTGCAATGCCGCATATCGAGCTCAGCTTTCTTCCAATGTCCGGGTAGATCCCTTTGTCCTATTTGCATGGCAGCGCTTATGCGAGAAGGAAACCGAGAAGATCCATATCGAATCAGGTCTGAATAAACAGCTTCTGCGTGATCGCCTTCAGGATATTAAAAAACTGATGTTTGGCGGAATCAATGATGGGATTCAGTCCTTACAGCACCTGCTTGCGGAATGCGGTATTGCATTTCAGGTCGTACGGAATTTCCGAGGAGCTCCAGTTCAGGGTTTCATTAAAGAAACGACAGATCATAGGCTCATACTCTGTTTAACGATCAGAGGACAGCGTGCAGATAGATTCTGGTTTACTCTGTTTCATGAAATCGCTCATATTCTCAATGACGATTATACGACAAGATTTGTCGATTTTGACTCTATCCAAAGTGAAATGGAGGCAAAGGCTGATGCTTTCGCGGGCAATATCCTTATTGATCCCGAGCAATACCGTCAGTTCCTCCGCGACAGCAATTGCACGTCATGGTCTGTGATCGAGGCCTTTGCTGAGTCGGTACAGGTTCAGCCTTTCATAGTTTTGGGTCGATTACAAAAGGACGGTTTGCTGGAATGGTCCGATTACCCGGACAAGGTGAGATATTATAAATGGGCGGCATAAAACTGTCTGAGCATGAAAGGTGGTGGTTCTATTGATTGTGTTTAACAATAAAACATCCTGCTGATCATTGCAGTGACCAACAGGACGTCTTTTCTCCGAATGTCTCCATTCGAATGTAGCTATTTTATTATAGAGTCCTTCGGAGAAAAAGTCAAAGTATTTATGACTTCGAG
>OMSP01000251.1 GCA_900313775.1 uncultured Eubacteriales bacterium | reverse complement strand
GCTCAAAGAAAACACCGCCTCCGCGCGCGTGATGGAAAAGGGCGGGTTTGTCAATAAATACCCTGATCTGTGGGAAGACTGGGGCCGCCCGGAAATGCAGCTGACTGACAAATATGTCTTCAAACGGGAGTGGCTGGATGATCCTGCTTCGGACAAGCTCCCTCCGGTCAGAGTTGAACAGTTCGTGATGGCCTATCAGGCGGATCAGGACAGACTGCGGGCCATGCTTCCGGAGGGATACACCTCCCTGCGTCCGGTCCTGCGTATCAATGCAGAGATCCGTGATGAACAGACCGTTTATCTGGAGCTGAACACACCGGTGGAGAGTGATGCGAGACGGGGATGGATCAATATCGCCAACTGGAAAAGCACACGCGACGAACTGTCCTTTTCGCGGAATGGTAAGACGACCGTTATCACAGCGCCTTTTCTCACTCTCTCCTATACGGAAACCGGGATCGAGGGAGGCTGTCCGGCCGAGCGCGACAACGAGGGCACCTTCTATCTCGGAGAGGCCAGAGAATTCCGTCCCGCAGAAAAGATCACTGACAACAAAGAGTTCTGCGACTGCGAGTTCGCCTGGCATTTCCATCCGGACGACGCCCGCGGAAAGAGCACAGGAAAGACCCTGCCCGCCTATGCCTCACCGGTCATGAACGAATATCCTCCCTGTGCCCTGACAGCAGAAAACGCGGCGGCCATTCCCTGCCTCCGCGTCCTCGGATCCTATATCGTGCGCTTTATCAGGCGCAAATCGCATTCATAGCAAAGCTATCGACACATCGTTGACATTCGTTCCTGTGGGACCGGTGACGATCAGCCCGTCCACCGCCTGCAGCGCGTGGTAAGCATCGTTGTCCGCGAGGACCGCATCCACGTCGATCCCCCTGTCTTTCAACAATGTCATGGTGTTGCCGTCGACATATCCTCCGGCCGCATCGGTCGGACCGTCGGTACCGTCACTGCCGAAGGAAAAGACTGCCGCGTCCAAGCCGTCGATCAGAGGTGCCGCGGCCAGCGCTATCTCCTGATTGCGGCCGCCCAGACCCTGACCGCGCACATGGACTACCGTCTCTCCGCCCTCGATCAAAGCGATCCCTTTTGCCAAAGACTGCTGCACCAGACTGCCGAGTTCTCTTCCCGCCTGCGCTGCCTCGCAGCATAGTGCCTCTGTCAAAATTACCGGCTCATATCCGCGCTTTCGGCAGGATTCGGCTGCCGCAAGGCACAGTTCTCTCACGCTCCCTGTCACGACCGTCTTCACATGGTCCAGCTGCCTGGGCTTCTCCTTTTTGAGCAGCTCACGGACCTCCGGCGAGAATGTGAGGCCATATTTATCAGCTATAGCCAGCGCTTCCTCTCCTGTCGATGTGTCCGGCACGGCCGGACCGCTGGCGATCATGTCTACTCTGTCTCCCGGCACATCGCTCAGGATGATGCTGTAGACCTGCGCCGGCGAGCAGATCCGGCCGAAGCTGCCGCCCTTGACTGCAGACAGGCGCTTTCTTATCGTATTGATCTCCACTATATCCGCGCCTGCTGCCAAAAGCTGTTCCGTGATGTCCTGCAGCTGAGCGCCCGGAATCAGAGGCATTTCAAAAAGGGCGCTCCCTCCTCCCGACAACAGGTAGAGGACAGCGTCCTTCTCTGTCAGATCTCTTACTACTTCCACCGCTGCGGCTGTCGCTGCAAACCCGTTTTCGTCCGGCACGGGATGCCCCGCCTCGAGACAGCGGACACGGGGGATCACGCCTTTGACATGTCCGTATTTTGTAATGACGATGCCATCGTCTATGACCGGACGAGCCTTCAGTCCATCCGCATCATCCGCGCGCTCCTCTGAGCTCTCAAAATACTCGACAGCTGCCTTCGCCATCTGCCATGCCGCCTTACCGGCAGCAATAAGGATCAGCCGTCCCTCCGGTCTGTCGAAATCCTCGAGAGCGCGGCGCACCGCCGCATCCGGCAATACCGCGCGGATACTCTCCCCGACTATGACATTGGCGTCGTCTCTGAAACTCTTCACAGGATCACCTGTCAGCGCTGCCGATCGGTCCGCCTGATTATCAGGCTTCCGGATCCGTCCCCAGCAGTCCTATCTCCTCAGCGTACGGCTTCATGCCCTCGATCACTATCGCGGCCACATCGCGCACTTCCATGCCGAGCATCTCACAGCCCTTTTTAATCAGCTCGCGGTCACAGCCTGCGGCAAATCCCTTGGACTTGAACTTCTTCATCAGGCTCTTGACTCCGAGATCAGTGATGCCGTGCGGGCGCATGCGCGCCGTCGCCTCAACAATGCCGGTCAGCTCGTCGACCGTAAACAGACTTTTTTCGAGATCGGTCAGCGGCTCCACATCCGTGCAGATGCCGTACCCATGACTTAAGATCGCCCTGATATCCTCCTCCGGAACACCTGCCTCGCGCAGCGGTTCCTCGGTGTGGGCCAGGTGCTCTTCCGGGAATTCCTCGTAGTCATAGTCGTGCAGATAGCCGACGGCCATCCAGTGATCCTTGTCCTCACCGAAGTGCTCCGCCATCGCGCCCATCGCCGCCATGACATTAGTCGAGTGGACGATCAGATGATGCTCCGTGATATGTCCGTCTATCAGTTCCTTGGCCCTCTCCAGCGTCAATGCTTCACTCATAATATCTCCTCCTTCTGCGAACGGCCACAAGGACTGCCGCTCCGCTTATTATCAGACAAACTGTCCAAATTACTGTATGATGATCATCCCCGGTTCTGACCCCGCGAACGGTCCTTACCTTCTTCGGTGATGCGGCTGACGACCCCGTCTTTGCCGAACTCCGGCCGGATGCTTTCGCCGCCTTCTTTGTCCAGATGGCCTTGAACGAGTGGTCTCCTTTTACCGTGTATTTATCGCCGGGGTAGAGCCTGGATCCCTTCCAGTACGCAAAACTGTACCCTTTCTTTACCGGCGCATCCGGCATTGTGATGACATCCCCTGTCTTGCACTGCTGCGTGATCTTTCCGGTCTTGCCGTTCAGTGTTCCTCCGCTCAGATCATAGGTGATCGTACAAGTCTCGGGGTCCTCGATGACTGTGACGGTACAGGTCGTTGTGATCGTTTTCCCGTCTGTGTCCTCCTCGTCTTCACCGTAATGAATGGTGAGAGTGACCGTCGTTTTACCGGCTTTCAGCGCCCGAATGACGCCCGAGGAAGGTCCGACCTCAACTACGGACGGATCGTCCTCTTCAAACAATACCAAGTCTTCGGTAAGCGGAACTCCTTCAGGCTGAACGGTATAGCGTATCTGCGCGATCTCCCCCTTCTTCAGCACAAGCTGCGTCTGTGCCGGTGTAATGCCTGTCGGGTCGACCGGTGTCGTCTGCCCGGGATCGTAGATGTGCAGGGTGGCGGAATTGGAGACACCGTTGTACATCGTACCGGTAATGACCGTTGTCCCCACGCTCTTGGGCGTGATGAATCCGGCTCCGACCTCGGCCACCGACTCATCCGAAACGGTCCATTTGATACGCTGATCTGTTGCATCCTCCGGAATGATCGTGGTCGTCGGACAATAGACAGTATCCTTCCCGATGGGTTCCCATATATCGTAGGAGGAAAAATAGAGGGCTTTCGGCGCAACGGCTTCCTCCTCCGGGATATATCTCGCGACAAACACCATGTCTTTGTCGATCCTCGTTTCGTTGATCGTTTTGTCGCTTCCTTCCTGATACCATCCTTTGAAGACATACCCCTTTTTCACCGTCGGCTCAGGCCATTCGGATTCATCTGCATAGCTCTCGCATCTGACCGCCGTAGTCCCGATCACCTGCCCGTCCGTCGTGAAAGTGACGGTGGCATAGGCCGTCCCGATGTTGTCGAAGTTTTTATTAAACCAGAACCGGCGCGACTCGATCCAGTCTTTCAGATTCTCTACATATTGGTCGTAAGTCAGGTCTGAGGCTCCTTCGCCGGATTCGTCCTGAGGTCCCTCATCGGGCTCTTCGTAAGCATCCTTCCAAATCTCTTCATCTTTCTTCTTGGACTCTTCTATCTCAGCTTTGTAATCGTCGATCACGCCGCCGTCAGCCGTCAGCTCTTCGAGCTTTTTGTCCAATATCTCCCAGCGCCCTCTCAGTATTTTCACGAACTCCGGATCCTTCTGACGCAACTGATCGACCCAGAGCATCTCTGTGTTGTTAAATCCTGTTGTCCCCTCATTGTTCTCAATATCATCAATGGGAAACTCTCCGTATCCGATATCAAGGTCCCAGAGAGGTCCCCAACAGAGCGGGCCGTTACGCTTCTTATACAGATAAGTACTGGACGTCGCAAAGGCATCGCCGTTGCGCGCAAATTCCTGGAGCAGCCAGTAGTCGGCCAGTGACTCCAGATCCATCTTCGCCGCGATCTGATCGTGGATCTCCTGCGTGATCTCCGGCGAATTGACGATCAGATCTTCTATCTCCTGTATGTAGTTGCGGATATAGGTGCGCTGTGCCTCTTGTCCCTCTGTCAGCGGAGATCCTGTATCATCATAATCCGGCTCCTTGTTCATCAGTTCTATGCCGGCACTGGTCTTAAATACTGTGCTCGCAGGTTCGTCTCCGTT
>OMSP01000254.1 GCA_900313775.1 uncultured Eubacteriales bacterium | reverse complement strand
TCCGATTGGCTCTCATAAAGGTGGGAAGTCCTCCGCCGTGATCATAATGCCCGTGGCTGATCACGACAGTATCGATCGCTGCAAGATCGACATCCAACTGCCCGGCATTG
The DNA here is from genome assembly GCA_900313775.1 of uncultured Eubacteriales bacterium. GTDB lineage: Bacteria > Bacillota > Clostridia > Lachnospirales > Lachnospiraceae > RUG842. Next base: position 2,677 of record OMSP01000254.1, on the reverse strand, counting down.
CGCACCAACAGGTCCGATGCGCCGGTGTCCATCAGTATCTTGTGACGCTCTGTTTCAATATAGAGACTCAGACCGTGTTCGGCAGGACATCCGACCGGGCCGACCGTGTTTTCAACTAAAGTGATGATCTTCATATGATCATTATACCAAAGAAAAACTTGCATTTTCATAAATAATGCGTTATTCTTTAAGTCCGCGCGTTCAAAAACCGTCAGGGGAGAGCGACGGCCGGCGCGGACCAGGCAGAGTATAAAACCATAAGGGGGATCAATGATTAAACACAGGATAACTGCATTGATCGCCATTTTGGCGGTCATTTTTATATCCTTTCCGTACGGCGATCAGGCGTATGCAGGTGGGAAAACACAGACTGCTCAGTCATATATGCAGGCGACTGAGCGCGGACCGGCACATTTGAGACATGAGGCGCTCAACTGGGCGTGTGCGCAGAAGGGTAAGTATATCGATGCGGACGGTGCCTACGGAGCACAGTGCGTCGATCTGATCTACGCCTATTATGAATATCTCGGTGTCGGCCGAAGAGGAGGCAACGGCGCGGATTATCAGTACGATGACAAGCTGCCGGCAGGCTGGGTGCGCCTGTATGCCAAGGACGGTGCCGTGCCGATGCCCGGAGATGTGGTCGTCTGGGGCGGCCACACATACGACATACACTCTTCTGACGGCCATGTCGGTATCATCCATTCCGTCGACCGCAACGGAAGTTTTAAAACGATCGAGCAAAACTACAGCGGTGACCGGTCGGTATCTGTCAACAAAAGGAAGGCAGGGCATTTCACCTGTGTTCTGAGGCCAAACTGGGATACCAGTCTCTCTTCTTATTTGACTCACCTTTACAAAATAGTGTATCTTTCAAGTGTGGGGAGTCAGGAACAGAAAAGGAGAGCATCATGAGAGCTTTGATGAAAACCCTATTGGCCGCTGTTATGATCATGACCCTTCTTGTGACGGGAGGGTGCGGTTCAGGATCCGGCAGTGCCAAAGAGCCCGAGCCCTTCACGCTGGGGGACTACACTTACAAAATTGAGAAGATCAAAAAGACTGCCGATGGCTATGAGGTCTCGCTGCTGATCGAGGGCGATTCAGCGCCGGTCATCATTACCAACGGAGCCGCCAGATCAGGCGTAGATATGGAACTTGCTTCAGGCGACAAGACATTCAGTTTTAGTCAGGCCAGTTTTTCCGTCCTCGGCGAAGATGAAAAAGTCGGCGATTTCGGCGCAAGGGCGTCTTTCTCGTTCAGCGTGCCGGACGGCTCCGATGCTCCCGACAAAGCCGTCGTCACTGACGCATCATCGGGAGACAGCACGGAAGTCGATCTTTCAGGGATAAAGATAGAAGAGTAACATAGATACAGGAGGAATGAATATGAAAAAGGATCTGGGAGTCAAGCAGGCTGTCTTTCCGATGCCCGTACTGATGGTCGCGGCATACGATGAGAACGGAAAGCCTAATGTTATGAACGCCGCCTGGGGCATGATCTCAGGGATGGAGAAAGTATCGCTCTTTATCAGTGAACCGCATAAGACCACCAAGAATATCCGCAAGACGAAGGCCTTTACGGTCAGTATCGCGGATGTGGCTCATATGGAGGCGGCTGACTATGTCGGTATCGCCAGCGGCAATGATACTGAGGATAAATGGGAGCGCAGCGGTCTGCATGAGACGAAGAGTGCGCATGTCAATGCGCCGGTCCTTGAGGAGTTCCCGGTCTGTATCGAGTGCGAGCTTGACGAGATCATCGAGGGTGATAACCACGCAGTCATCGGCAAAATCGTCAATGTCTGTGCGGAAGAGTCCGTACTGGACGAGAACGGTAATGTCGACCCGTCGAAACTAAACGCTCTCGTCTTTGACAATTTTCAGAGCGGTTACTATGTCGTCGGAGAGAAAGTCGGCACCGCGTGGGATGCAGGCATTCCGCTGATGAAATGATCATCCGGCAATAAATGCCGGTATACTGGCGAACAAACGCTCTGTGTGCTATGATACATAGGATGCAGAGCGTTTTTCTGATGGATAAGGAGACAGAGAGTGAGACCAGAAGACAAGACAATGGAAAAGATCGTGGCGTTGGCAAAGAACCGCGGGTTCGTGTATCCGGGCTCGGAGATCTACGGTGGTCTGGCCAATACCTGGGATTACGGCAATATCGGTGTTGAGTTGAAGAACAACATCAAAAAGGCCTGGTGGCAGAAGTTCGTGCAGGAGTGTCCGTATAATGTCGGACTCGATGCGGCGATCCTGATGAATCCTCAGGTCTGGGTGGCATCCGGACATCTCGGCGGTTTCTCTGATCCGCTGATGGACTGCCGCGCCTGCAAAACGCGCCACCGCGCCGACAACCTGATCGAGGATTTTGACGGAACAAATCCGGCAGGCTGGTCTAATGAGCAGATGGTGGATTATATCCGTGAGAAGCAGATCCCCTGCCCGAATTGCGGTAAGTGTGATTTTACTGACATCCGTCAGTTCAATCTGATGTTTAAGACATTCCAGGGCGTGACTGAAGACGCGAAGAGCACGGTCTATCTGCGTCCGGAGACGGCCCAGGGCATTTTTGCGGATTTCAAGAGCGTTCAGCGCACCTCCCGCAAGAAAGTCCCCTTCGGTATCTGCCAGATCGGTAAATCCTTTCGCAATGAGATCACGCCCG
>OMSP01000295.1 GCA_900313775.1 uncultured Eubacteriales bacterium | reverse complement strand
GCTCCGGCCGCATAGGAAGCAATGATATTCTGCGCCAGCTGTGAGTTCGGTCCGGCCGCCGGTCCGATCTCGGTCTCCAGCGGACGATCGAAGATCATCAAAGGCTCACCTTCGGCTTTGTAGAACTTGTGGACTCCGAAGACAGTTTTACTTCTGGCGTACTCTTTCTGAATCCAGTTGATGATATGCCCGAACGGCATACATGTCATTAAATCACTCATAACAATCTCCTCCTAATCTTGCGATTATCCGTTGATCCTCTTCCACAGTTTAGCGGACTGCTCACGCACATCCGCGTAGATCTTCTCGGAATCGACCACCTTGATCTCACGGTCCTGCATCAGCACCTGTCCGTTGCAGATCGTATTACGGCAGTCATGGCCCATCATACCGAAGAGAATATGTCCGTTGACATTATTCTCGTTCATTTCTGTCGGTGAATCGTAATCCATCGTGATGACATCAGCTGCCGCGCCTTCTTTGAGAACGCCGAGCGTTGCGTCGAAATAGCGGTTTGCCATCTTGGGATTGTTGGTGAACAGCATCTCCGGTACCTCGCCCCAGGCTGCGTTCGGATCACAGAGATGATGCTTGTGCAGGACATTGGCCACCTTCCAGGACTCTATCATATCGTGAGTGTATCCGTCCGTGCCTAGGCCTGTCAGGATGCCGCGGTGCACGATCTCCATCGTAGGCGGGCATCCGCAGGCGTTGCCCATATTGGACTCAGGGTTGTGCACGACCATCGTGTCAGTATCCTTGATCAGCTCCATTTCATGAGGATTGACATAGATGCAGTGCCCCAGCATGGACTTCGGTCCAAGAATATTCCAGTCATACAGACGATCGACGATCCTCTTGCTGTGCTTTTTCAGACAGTCGTGCAGATCTTCGATGCCCTCTGCCACGTGAATATGATAGCCTACGCCCTCGGGAGTATGGGCCAGACATTCTTCCATCGTCTCATCCGAGATAGTGAACTGGGCATGCATACCGAACATACCGGCGATCATATCAGAGTCATCAGCGAGCGCATGCTTCGCAAAAGCCTCATTCTCCAGGATGCCCTCTTTACATTTCTCCTTGCCGTCGCGGTCTGAGACCTCATAGCACAGACATGCTCGGATACCGCAGTCTTTGGCTACTTCCTCGATCGCGAACAGAGAGTCTTTGATCTCTCCGTAGCTTGCGTGATGGTCAAATACAGTCGTCACGCCGCTCTTGATGCAGGAGATCAGCGTCTCATAGGCACAGGCCCTGGTGGAATCATTGTCCAGATTACGGTCGATCGTCCACCATTGTCCGTCGAGGATCTCAAGGAACCCTTTCGGATCGTAACCTTTGATAGCCAGGCCTCTGGCCAGAGCGCTGTAAATATGCTCATGCATATTGACAAAAGCCGGCATGATGACGCCGCCTTTGGCGTCGATCAGTTCGGCATCAGGGTACTCTGCCTGCAGCTTGGCTCTCTCTCCAACTGCTTTGATCTTCTTTCCGTCAATAACGACCGCGCCGTCCTCATAGAACATATGGTCGGGATCGCGCGTGATCATTTTACCGTTTGCGACAAGCAACATAGCGCTCATCCTCCTCTCCTTATCTCCTGTATCAAACCAAACTTCTTGCTTCGATGTAATAACGTTTTTCGTTGGCTTCTCCCATGGAGAAGGTCTTTCTCGGCAGCGCACCGTCCGCTGCCACTGCCGGGAACAGATCAAATTTATCCATTGCAGGTAACAGGAATCCGAGATTGCCGTCCTTTGCAGCGAGATCACGTACTGCCTTCTCGCCGTGGATATAGTCGACTTCGGCTGTTCCTGACTGTACCAGGACATCGATACCGTTCTGAAGAGCGCCCACGGCTAGCTTGGAACTTGCCGGTGCTCCAATGACGATAGTCTGCTCCGTGTCTCCGCAGATAACAGGGATCGCAAATCCTCCCTCAGCAGCTGTTGCACCCTTATCAGCCAGTGAAGCAGAACCGTTCTGTTCGGCGAGCTGTTCGATCAGCTTATCAAGCAATGCTGCTCCTTTTATTTCGCTGCTCGGGAAGACGACGCGGTGAATCGGCTCGAATATGATACCGGCGTCGTATACGTTTTCGATCTCGCAGAGCGCGAAGCGCGCCGGGTGAGTTTCGATCTCCTCCGCTGTCAGATCCTTTTTAATCTCCTCCCAGCCGGCCTTGGCTGTTGCGAGAGAATGATTGCCGTCTCCCATGGCCTGGAAAATAACATGTCCCGCGCCATAGCGGTCGACTGCTTTGTCCATCAGCGCAGAAAGAGCTGCTTTCATTCCGTCAAGCTTAGCCTCCGGTACGAACTTACCGCAGACATGGCCTCCGTCCTGCATAAGATCCGTATCATAGACACATTCCAAGTCGAGTTGTTCCAGCGGCTCGATCACCGTGTGGTCAGGATCATCGATCAGTATCATGATATGAGGCATCTCGAGTGGTGCACCGCGCCGGATTCGCAGACGCGGCGGAATACGTTCGATGACTGTGCCCTCGGTCGCACGGATCAGAGACTGGGATCCTTTATTGTAATCGTAGGCTTCCAGATCGACAGAGATGACCAGCCCCAGGCGGGATCGGCCTTCAGCTTCACGCCGCACCAGCATACAGCCGGGCTCCAGCGTCCTCAAAGTTCCGTCGGCTGTGTATTTATCCATCGCTTCACGGACTGCGGCTATCCTCTGTTCCTCGTCTTCGCTTCCCAGATACAGCTCAGGGAGCATCAGTCGAAGTGTGGAAGGCGCGTCACCCACGATACTCTCCGTCTCCTCCCAGTACTCGGGCTGAGAAGTGAACTGGTCGCAGGCAACCACGGCCCATTTGCCATAGTCAGTGCCCTCCTTCGGGAGCATGATCTGCGGAATATGCAGACCGAAATCTTTCCAATCGTATGCCATTTTATCCCTCCTGCTCATGACTGCAAATCTACAAAGGCCGGCGACATGCACGCCAGCATGCTGTCGTCGGCCTTCTCATCCTTTTATCACTCAAACACGTCGTAGATATGTTTGCATATCTCCTCGCCTATCCTGTCCTGAGCTTCTTTCGTGGAGCCACCGATATGCGGCGTCAGGGAGATCTTCTCATTGCTGAGAACTCTCTCGTTTGTCGCAGGCTCCGACGGATAAACATCAAGTGCCGCGCCGGCGATCACGCCGTTATCCAGCGCATCGCAGAGGTCATCTTCGTCTATCAGACCGCCGCGGGCAAGATTCAGGATGTATGCCGTCGGCTTCATGCTTGCGAGATCATCTGCCGAGATGACCGGCTTCTTGTCTTCCGGCATCGGGATATGCAGCGATACATAGTCAGCTTCTTTCAGGATATCTTCCTTCGTCGCTTTGACATAGCTCTCCGGAAGACCGGGGATCTCAAAGATATCGAAGTACATGATCTTCATGCCGATCGCTTCCGCTCTCTTGGCGAGCTCTCTGGCGATGCGACCCATGCCGATCAGACCCAGCGTCTTGCCGGCCAGTTCTGTGCCTTTATATGCCTTCTTCTCCCATCTGCCGTCGCGCATCGTATAATTGGCAATGCCGATATAGCGGGCAAGCGAGAACATATGTCCAAGTGTCAGCTCAGCGACTGATGCGCTGGAAGCCGCCGGCGTATTCCGCACTTCAATGCCTTTGTCCTCAGCGTATTTTACATCGATATTGTCGACACCTACGCCGCCGCGAATGATGAGCTTAAGACGACCGGCTTCAGCCGCCGCATCGATGATCGGCTCGCGCACTTTGGTGGCAGAACGGACGACTATGACATCGACATCCTTGACCGCCTCAGCGAGCGCATCGGGCTCGTAATGCTCCTCGATCACTTCATATCCTTTACTCTTTAACTCATCGACAGCGCTCTTCGCCATACCGTCTGTTGCGAGTACTTTTACCATGATGATCATCCTCCTTGATCTGAAAACTGTTATATGCTCATATCGTCTTTAATATCAATGAGCAGCCGCAAACTCCTTCATATACTCTACCAGCGCCTCAACGCCCTCGTAAGGCATCGCATTGTAGATCGAAGCGCGCAGGCCTCCGACCGAACGATGACCTTTGAGGTTCGTGAATCCCTTGTCGACCGAACCGGCGACAAACTCTGCATCGAGTTCCGGATCGGGAGTCCTGAATGTGACATTCATCATCGAGCGGTCGATCTTGTCAGCATGCGGCGCATAGAAATCCTGAGAATCAAGATAGTCATAGAGCAGTGAAGACTTAGCTACATTGCGTTTCTTCATCTCCTCAAGTCCGCCGATCTCCAGCAGATACTCGAGTACACAGTTGCAGACATAGATGGGGAATGTCGGCGGTGTATTGATCATCGATGCCTTCTCAGACTGGGTCTTGAAGCTCCAGATCTTCGGAGTGATTCCCATCTCATCGCCGATCAGGTCTTCGCGTACCGCGACGAAAGCAAAACCGGCGGGAGCCATATTCTTCTGAGCGCCTCCATAGATCACGCCGTAGCGGGATACATCGATCGGCTCAGAAAGGATACAGCTGGACATATCAGCGATCAACGGGACATTTCCCGTCTCCGGATCATAATGCCACTTAGTTCCGTAGATCGTATTGTTATAGCATACATGGACATAGGATGCCTCGGGATCCAGGTCCAGCTCATCCTGCGTCGGAACGCGTGTAAAGTTGAGATCCTTGGTCGTTCCTGCCTCACGGGCGCCGTCACCGATGATCTTCTTAGCCTCCTTGAGCGCTCCGCCCGAGAAGTTGCCGCTGACGATATAGTCTGCCTTGCCGTTGTGCGCCAGATTCATCGGCAGTGCGGCAAAGACACCGCTGGCTCCGCCCTGAAGGAAGAGCACCTTGTAATTATCCGGTACACCCAAAAGCTTTCTCAGATTTGCTTCACAGTCTGTTATGATCTTATCGTAGACCTTTGATCTGTGGCTCATCTCCATGACGGACATGCCCGAGCCCTCATAGTTGAGCAGCTCGCTCTGCACACGTTTGAGCACCGGTTCCGGAAGCATAGACGGACCTGCTGAAAAGTTGTAGATTCTACCTTCTGACATGTTAACTCCTCCTTGTATATAAACTTATTCAACACCTAATTCTTTAAAAGCCGCCATCAGATGATCCTCATCCGGCTGCAGGCTGTACGGCTCGCCCGCCGCCTTGATGGCATTGACTACATCTTTGAGACCATTGCCGGTCACTACAGACACAAAACTCGCATTCTTCGGTACGAGCCCTGTCTCGACCGCCTTCTTAAGACCCGCTGTGCCGGCTACTCCTGCCGGTTCACCGAAAACACCGCAGGTGCGGCCGAGAAGCTTCATGGCGTCCAGTATCTCCTGATCGGAGACATTGACGACTACGCCGTTCGACTCGCGGATCGCATTCAGCGCTTTGGTCGCGTTGCGCGGTACGCCCACAGCGATACTGTCGGCGATCGTGTTTTCCTCCATCGGCTCCCAAGGTCTGTCCTCGGCGATTGCTTTGTTCAGTGGGCAGCATCCCTCTGCCTGAACAGAGATCAGCTGCGGCAGCTTGTCTATGAAACCTGCTGCATACAGGTCTTTGAATCCTTTCCAGGCTCCGGCGATCGTACAGCCGTCACCCACAGACAACGCCACATAATCAGTCATCTTCCAGTTCAGCTGCTCGGCGATCTCCAGCGCAACAGTCTTCTTACCCTCCATCAGATATGGGTTTATCGCGGCGTTCCGGTTGTACCAGCCATAGCGGTCGATCGCCAGCGCCGACATATTGAAGGTCTCTTCATATGATCCCTCAACACTCATTACTGTAGCTCCGAAATTCAGGAGCTGAGAG
>OMSP01000255.1 GCA_900313775.1 uncultured Eubacteriales bacterium | reverse complement strand
TTTTGAGAATGCTCCTTATATCCCGTATACACAGACGATCAATTGCTCCGTCAAGGAGCTTAACTATACTTATAAAGACCTTGACCAAGGTGACACTTATTATTATTTTAATGCCTCGGCTGAAACCAATCTGTATATTTCTTCGTCCGATTCAGATGTCGTATTGGTTGGAATGGTCAATGCCAATCGCTTTGAGATCGCACCTCAGCATGCCGGAAAGGCGGTCATAACACTTACAACAGACTCGACCCTTGCTTTCAGTTCGGCCGAACTGAAGATACCGGTCACTGTCAGCAAAGCCGCTCAGAGAATAACTACCTCTAAGAACAGCTATAACGGTAAATGCGGAAAACCATTTAAGCTGGGTGCCAAGGCATGCTCAGCTCTCAAGTACAAGAGCAGTGCACCCGAGATAGCCAAAGTCAGCAGCAAAGGCATTGTCACCTGTCTGAAGCCGGGCACGGCCCGGATCACTGTCTATACAAAGGGATCCCGTGATTATAAAGCCGCATCAAAGACAGTCACCGTCATTTCGAAACTTGCCAAGCCTTCTCTCAGCATTAAAGTGTCCCAGAGAGGTGCCAAGCTATCCTGGAAAAAGGTCCCTGCTGCCAGCCATTATCTCATCTATGTCAAGTTCCCCGGCAGTAAGAAATACCGCCGTGTACTGACTAAGCCGTCCCGGGTCAGATCAGTCACGCACAAGGGCTTGAAGAAAAAGCGCCGGTACAGTTATAAGATAAGGGCACGCGTCAAAATCGGCGGCAAGTATTATTACAGTCCGTATTCCAGAGTTATTACGATCAAAGCAAGATAACGATGGAATGTGAGTACACAAAATACGAACCGATCTTCGGTTCATGGTATATCACCAAACAACTGGGACAGGGCTCGGAAGGCAAACTTTTTGAGATTCAGAAGAAGGACGCCTTGGGCCATGTCTCTTTTTCCGCCATGAAGGCGATCACTATTCCGGGAGATGAGGAAGCGCGCAAAGCTATCCTCTCCCGCGGCATCCGACAGGAGGATCTGGAAGCCTATTATCAGGAGGCTGTCAGCGCCAATGTCCGTGAATACCGTCTGATGTATCAGCTCAAGGGCAACAGCCATATCGTCAGCTATGAAGACCATCAGGTGATTCGCCACGATGACGATGCCGGCTGGGACATCCTGATACGAATCGAAAAACTGACCCCTCTGATCGACCATATACTTGAATCGCCGTTGACCGTCAGAGAAGTGGCCCGCCTGGGGCTCGACATCTGCAAAGGTCTTGTGTACTGTCAGCAGAACGGCATCGTTCACAGAGATATCAAACCGGATAATATTTTCCTGTCCAACAGCGGCGATTATAAGCTCGGCGACTTCGGTATCGCGCAGATCCTGGAGTACACGCACACGATTCATTCCAGAAAAGGCACCTACACTTTTATGGCTCCGGAAGTCTTCCGCGGAGAAGGATACGGATCAAATGTGGACATCTATTCTCTGGGACTTGTCATGTACAAGTATCTCAATGACAGCCGCAGTCCTTTCTTGCCCCAATATCCGGAACTGTTTACGACAGACGATGAAGATGACGCCCTCGCCAAGCGCATCAGCGGAAAAGAGATCCCGCCTCCGGCACACGGTTCCAGACGGCTCAAGCAGATAATACTCAAAGCCTGTCGATTCCATGCGGAAGACCGCTATCAGAGCGCTCAGGAAATGCTCGATGATCTGGAGGCTTTGATTCACGATAAAGACTGGGGCAAAGAACCGGATGAACATCTCCATACTTCGTCCGAATCCGGCCTGCTCTCGGATATCAAACACCGTCATAACAAGCTCGAGACCGGACGTCTGTCAGCCGGCCAGAGACGCCGTCGCAGGAGGATCGCCTCCGTCTGTCTCGCTCTGATCCTGTGCGGAGCAGCCGCATGCTTTGTCGTATGGAAAACCATACCCAGACATGTCACAGACATAGAGGGAATATCTGCCGACACCAAGATCTATATCGGTGATGAACTGACTCCTGAATACAGCGTGGAACCGGAGCGGTTTTCCGATGAGAAGATCACTTTTACTTCATCGGATGACAGTATCTTTACTGTCGACAAAAACGGGTACATGCGAGCATTGTCTGTCGGTGATGCTGTCCTCACGATGAAAGCAAAAGACTACACAGAAAGCGTTCAGATCACAGTAATTCCGAAAGTTACAAGCATCGACAATGTGGATGATACGATCAAGCTGAAAGTCGGTAAATCCACGACCCTCAAACCAGCTCTGTCGCCTGAAAAGTTCTCTTCTGAGAGCATATCTTACAACATGTCCGATACAGATATAGCCACTGTCAGTGCTGACGGAACTGTCAAAGCAATCGCGGCAGGTAAAACTACTCTCACCATAAGCTCCGGCGGCTGCACAAAAAGAATTGTGGTCAAGGTTGAAAAACCTGTTCAACCTAAACAACAGCAAAAGACAACGGTGACCACACCTTCTTCCAACACTAAAACGCCTTCGAAGCCCTCAGGCTCAAATGGATATTTTGATTCCGGTGATGATGAGTATTTCTACTGATCTGTCTTCTTCACGGGAAGGGGAAATAATAATGGAAAACGTCAAACTCGCAGAGATGATTGCTGCTGAAGCTCATAAAAACCAAGTTGACAAGGGTGGGCATCCGTATATTGAACATCCAAAAGCAGTGGCTGCCGGTGTGACAACAGAACTGGAAAAAACAGTAGCGTGGCTTCATGATGTAGTTGAGGACACATCTTTTACACTTGAAGATATTGAATCCATCTTCGGAGACACCGTGAGAGATGCTGTTGATGCTATTACCAGGAGAGAAGGCGAAGACAGGACTGCCTATTTAGAGCGCGTTCGCGCCAACAAGACAGCAACGGCTGTGAAGCTTTCTGATCTGCGACACAACTCTGATTTGAGCAGAATAAGCAATCGCCCTTTGGAAGAAAAAGATTATGAAAGGGTCAAAAAGTATAAAGCAGAGATACAGTTATTGAATACCGACTAATGTAGCAGCAAAAAAGGAGCCACCTTATGGCTCCTTTTTTGAATGCACTATTTAGTATCATGTTGCCTCTTATTTCACCACCACTTTCTTGGCCGTTGTCGTGACTCCGTCGTAGCGGTGACCGCCCTTGTTCTTGTACGGACGGACCATAACATAATAGGTCTTGCCTTTCTTGAGTCCCTTGACCTTATACTTCTTCTTGGAACCGCCCTTGATCACATACTGTTTTGGGTTCTTCATCTTTTTTGAAGCAGAGACCAGCACAATATATCCGTTGGCTCCTTTGGCCTTTTTCCAGGTGACCCGGACCGCCTTCTTCAGACCTTTTGCCTTTGCCGACACCGTCTGATACCATCTGTACATCGGCTTGGAGTAAGGGCCGGTAACAGCCGCGGTCTTGTCTGTCGCCTTTTTGGTCGCGGCAACCTTGAACTCATACAGTTTTCCCTTTTTGAGTCCCTTGACCTGATACTTCAGCTTGGTCGTATTCTTGGTCTTCCACTTGCCGCCGGACACCCGCCAGGCGATCTTATAGCCATCCGCTCCATCCACTTTCTCCCAGTATGTGTCCATGGCTTTCTTCGGCACATCCCCGAAGGTATGAATCGTGGGCTGTTCCAATGCGACCTTGGGGATAGCCTCCGTCTTGGTCTTTCCGCATACAGAGCAGGCGTAAAGAATGGTCCCTTCCTCTTTTGAGGTGGCTTTCTTTGTGACTTTCCCACCGTCCCATTTGTGTGCACTGTCGATCGTAACGAAGTATTCAGCCTTACCGTCCATCGATGTGTAATTCACCTTTTCTTCCGGATAACCGGTCTTTTCGACAATGCCGGACTTGGACACGGTCAGTTTGACAGTGTCACATTTGGTGACCTCAAGGCCTTTCCAGTTGTATTTGCTGTCCTTCTCTGCGACTCTGGTCTCCTTGCCATCGTATGTATCGAATTCAGCCACTTTCAGATCCAGCTTCGTGTTGCTGTCAGTCTTCAGCTCTATTGTATAAGTGTCTCCCGGAGGAATCCTGAGCCAGTTGCCCGTATCGCAGGTCGTGATCGCGACCCAGGGATCTGTGGATGAGACCAGTTTGCCGTTTTCAAATGCTGCGACCTGCTTGCCGGAGCCGTCTTTAACCACGCCTGTCACCTTTACGCCGTCCGGCGCCGATACATAGACGCGGCGGTAGCCGGCACTGCGAACGTCGTCCTCCTTGACAAAATCATCATATGACGAATCCATCGTGCGCAGCCAGGAGAGGATAACCTCGTTATTGTGCGGGCGCATATAACTGGTCGCATTCCCGATAAATGTCGCCATCTGCTTGAACTGTTCATTCTCAAAGCTGAACGCAGCAACCTCATCACTCTGCCCCTCGTTATACAGAAGGATATATGTCAGCAGATAGGATACTGCTCGGCTCTCCTCATCGCTTGTCAGTTTTCCAATGGTTTCACTATCCGCACCGGCATTGGTGAGCGCATCTTTCATCGTGGAAGCGTACATTCTTGCAACGAGAGTTTTTAACGAATTCACGATCGTTCCGTTCTCAAAATCAGTCTTGAATTCGTCATTCAGTTCATAATAAACAGTCAGTACTTGGCCGTCTATCTCTATCTCGCGTTCTTCGTCGAGACGGGTAAAATACTTCGTCTTGACTGCGTTATAGGCTTCTATGATCTGAGCATTCTCCGTTGTGTCATATTCTTCTTTGATATCACCATTTTCATCTTCCAACTCGGCAGCCAGTACGTTAAATGCCGTCTCCATGGTTCCGTTGATCGTGGCATCCCAATTCCCCATATATTTCTCAGTCATGAACATGACATACATAGAGATCACCATCGGGATCGCTGTCTTGCTCGCTCTGAGGCCGTCGATCAGGCTGCCGCCGTCTTCAGTGTGAGAGAAATAATAGGCGCAGAGATCTCTCATCGCGGTCTGATAGGTGGCGGCATACCCTGCACGGCTGCTGTCCGCGTTTTTTGCTGTCGCATCGCTCAGGCTCTTGCCGAATGAGGCCATGTAATCCGCCTGATTATCCGGCAGATAGGAATCATCATCCTGTACCATCTCGATCCCGATCTTGAAACTGTCTTCTGTCCCCTTGTTGACAAACTGGACTTTATAAGGCTTAAAATTATCCGGATCCGCGTTTGATGTATAAGAGTCGTAGACCAATTTGTTCGTCTGTTCCATGAACCACAGCATGCGGGCCTTTCTCTCTTCGCTCGCCTGGTTTTCACCGGACGCGTAGTTGGTCGTCGTGCCGTACCGGGCAAATCCGAAAGCAGCCGGCGGAAGATTAGTCACGATATCATAGGGCTCATAGACATTATGGATATAATCATAGATATCCAGCTCGCAGTCTCCGTTTACCGAGGCTGTCGCCGGCGTTCCGAAAGTATAGCAGTACAGATTCTGAGGCTCCAGTGACACGCTCTCTCCCAGGGCTCCCTGCGGATCTCTGAGCAGTGCCGCACCGATCTGGTTGTCAACACCGGCGCCGCGGCTGTAACCGGCTGTCCACACTTTGATATCTCCTGTGATACCGTATTTGGCAACATATTCTTTGGCAAAACCCAGGACGATATTCTTACCGTTTTTAAATCCGGCGTGATCCCCTGTATCACCCGTATTCACACCGTCTGATGTCTCTTCGTTGACAACGAAATTGCCGCCCCATTCAGACTCGTATCCCGCACTTCGCGGAACGATCGCAAGAAGCGTGTACTCCTTGCCGCCGTCCATGATCTTCTTGTGCGCGCAGGCAGCTCCCATGCTCTTGTACGTCATTTTTTCTTTGTAAAAATCGTTGGTATCGAAATCGACAAAGCCGTTGTCCTCCAGATACGCTCTCAGGTTCCAGCTCTTGTTGGCATATCCTTCCGGAGTCTTGGGCTCGCGCTCGCTGCTCATGGAGGTGATGGCCAGCTCATAGGTCATAGTGGCAAGCTGCCAGTTGAATTCCTTTGAATCGCCGGTCAGCAGCGAATCATCATAAATGTAGGAATCCATCAGATCAGCGCCGTTTTCGTGGGTCTCAAACCAATACACCCCTCGTGTCGCCGTGGTGCTCGGCGACTCTGCGCTTACAGTCGCAGGCGGTATAACGCCGGTGAGCGTCAGACACATCACGATGCTCAGCAATACAGATATCAGTTTCCTGTTCTTCATAGCTTGTCTCCTGTTTTTTGTGAAATGCTAGTCGGTTGTCGTTACTCATTATCCTGTCCGTGATAAGACAGGCACATCATCGTCAGATCGTCAAACTGCTCGGCATCGCCTACGAAGTCAGCGACAGCTTTGTCTATATGCCCGAGGAGGAACTTAAGTTTGTCGTCAGTCTCCGGGCTGCAGCCGGATCTCATACTCGCTGTACTGCACTCCTGACATGCCGCCGACGACAAAGTCATGCTATAAACAGCAATGCTACCTTGCGAAAGATATGAGATCGAACCATATTTTTATTTTGAGCCATGCTTTTCTCTTCCCACTTTCAAGACGATCACATCCAGAATCAAGAGATAAATGACTACCAATGCCAGGGTGACCAGGCACATCACATCCGACTTCGGTGCGATCCCCACCAGCACCAACACCGGAGCGCCCAAAAGTATCCCGAAGCTGCTGCCGGTGATCAGGTTCCCGACCGCCGGCGTCGTAAAATCGGGATCGATCTCGCGCAGAAGAAGGACTCCCGAGCTGATAGTGCCCGTGAGCATACCGTACATGGACAGCAACCCTTCGTAATAATAGTCACCATAGACTTTACGGCAGACGAAGCGCAGGTGAAACCAGGTCACCACAGCGCCGGCTGCAATCAACAGAATAAACGGCAACAGCAGTTCCCGTATACCGTTGATATCTATGCAGGCGATACCGGCCACGATCATGATATCGAAGAATGCTCCCGACAGCCGGTTGAGCAGGTAATTATTCTGATAGCGGCGCTTGATCAACCCCTGCTTCTTGCATTTCTCAAGAATGACTCTCAGCAGGATCGCCAACGCCGAACCGATAATAAAATTGAATCCCCACAGCAGTGTATTGAGCGTAGCGGCCACACCCTCGCTCACATGGGCGATACCGGTCGTCAGCCCGCGTGTCAGCAGATAAGCCGCCAGATACACGAGCACGGTCATGGCCAGCTGCACGCTCAGTTTATCGATCGACGCACTGATGGGCTGTTCGTCATCACCGTAGAAATAGTCGACCGAGTATTTCTCCGCTTTCTCCTGTGCTCCGGGATGGATCTTTCCCTGCCTTCGCAGGATGTTGAGCATGATCACGCCTGCCACGCAGGCCACCAGATAACCGACCGCCGCTATCGCGAGACCGAAATTATGTCCGCCCGAAAATCCCAGCGCCTGATAGGTACTGCCGATATTGTTTGCCTGACCGGGTCCCTGTCCAAAGCCCATCGGCAAAAGGAGTCCGGCCGCTTTGAACATCTTCGGCATCACAGTCAGACCGAGACCGATCGTTATGATCAAACCGACCGCGCCCTGGATCATATAGGTGCTGACGATCACGGCGCCGGAGCGAAATCCGACTGCCTTCTCCGAACTGTTTATACCCTTGACCGGTGTGCGCAGACTCATCGCTATAAAGCCGAGAGCGATACCGTGATAGACCAGATGCTCCATCAGGTCATAGTCGATATGCACGAGTCCAAGATGCTTGACGATCAACAGAAGAAATCCGCCGAGTACAGCGACAGGCAGCATGGTGCCCCGTATAAAACTGATCGTCCGCCGCAGGAAATTGGCCGCCAATATAGCTGCTGCGATCATACTCAGCTGAATGATCACATTCCACAACGCTGTATTGGCTGCTGAATAATCCAATTTATTTTCCCTCCTGCAGTATCTCCCAGGCTGTCAGATACTTCCTGAGATTTGTGTTTTCCGCTCTCAATTCATAATAATGCCCTTTTGCGGTAAATACAATGCGATTATCCAAGATCATCGCCATTCGCTCAAGGGTATCGAGCTCGAAACTGTGCACACCGATGGTCATGACAGGCCTGCTGCCGCCGGCGAGAGTCAATGCTCCCCGCATTAGAGGCGCGTCTTTATGTCCCTCGCTGATCAGACGCAGTGTGACACCTTCATCCGTCGGCCATGAATCCTGTTCCCCTCTCAAAAAGCCGGCGATCCTCTCTCTGTCAAACGCCTCCCAGTCAGCGATAGTTTCAAACGGCTCACCGGGCTCGAAAAACCCTGTCTCACTCCACCGGATACTGAACCCGCAGGAACAACGGATCATATCCTCCTTCGCAGTCAGCTGCCCGATGCTCTTGCAGACCGGGCAGGTGCAGACTGCTTTTTCCAGCCCTGCTGCCGTCTCTCTCTTTCCGGACTTGAAGGCTGCCGGCCCTCCCGGCTGTGTCTTCTGCCACTCCCAGACATTGAAATCCAGATCCCTGTTGATGACCTCCTCGATCTCCTCTTCGCTCATCTGTGCCAGCGCTTCGGGTTTATAGATCTGTACCGGATATGCACGGATCTTCCCCCTCCTGTCCAGACGTGACCACCGGGGTCTCGCCAGATAAGCTCCCTCGATCCGGTAGGTGACGAGCGTCGCGCCGCTTTTTTTGACAAAGCTGCCGGTATGAGACTTTGCCGATCCCGAGATCCCGTCCCATGTCTGCTCCCCCTCGGCACACAGATAGATCGATTCCCCGCGTTCGATATGTTTCAGGCATTCCTGTGAGGTCCCGGTGCGACCGGATCCTTTTTTGTGCGGGATCAGACAGAAATACCTGTTGATCAGAGATCCCCACGGTCTGATCCTCAAAAGATGCTCGCTTGCAACAAAGGAGAGCGGTCTTCTGAAAGCCACGCCGGTAAACAGCGGATCGAGAGCGTTCGAATGATTGAGGCATACGATCATCGGACCGTCGATGGCCACCAGTCTGTCGCTGCCGTCATATCGGAAACCGTATCTTATCCGCAGCCACAGCAAAACAAACGGCCGCAGCAGCCGCCATGTACGCATCCGCCTTCTGTAAGCTCTTTTCTCTTTTGCAGACATATTCATCACTAAGAGATATCCTTCAGATCCAGGTCTTTGACCTTGCGGAATACAAATGCGCTGATGATCACAGCAAACGCACTCTCAAGCCCCACAGCGATCAGCCAGGGTACCGGATGAAACGATTTAACGAATTCGAGATCCGGCTGCTGCATCTGTGCTGTTATACGCGGTGCCACCCAGATTCCGATCAGCACACCGAGGATCAGACCGGTAACAGTCGTCATGACAGTCTCTTTGGTCAGATATCCCTTGGTCTGCTTGATGCTGAATCCGTTGACACGCATGATGGTCAACTCCGTCTTCTTGCGCGTCAGGAAGATATTGGACATATTTGTCAGGATCATAAAGGAGATCAAGATCGAAATACCCGTCGTCAGCACCACGAGAATATTGTACAGCAAGGATACCGATTCAAACTTCGTCTTGAATTCATCCGAAGACTCAAAGGAGACATCCTTACTCACAGCGAGCAGATCCTTCTTGAGTGCATCGGCATCTGCTTCCTTGAGCTTGATATAATAACAGTTGTCCTTGGTATCCTCTTTGAATATCTCCTTGTATGCCGTCGGAGAGACTACGACCATACGCCCGACATAATTGGTGAAATATCCCTTGATCTTGCCTTCGCGCCGTTTGAGCGTGCCGTCCAGGATCGGCAGTGTATCGCCTTTCTTCATCCCGTAGCTCTCGTTCATCCTTCGCTGAATGAGTATCCCGCTCTCCGGGATCGACATGGCCTTTCCGCTCTCAGGATCTTTGACGGCCAGATAGTCTCCCAGCCGTTTGGGATCTGCGCAGATCAGCTTCAGTCCGTCCAGGCGGTCATCCCAGCGGTATAGATAATTCCTGTATGTTGCCGGAAGATAAGATGTATTATTCTTCTTTAGGACTTTGACCAGAGCCTCTCTGGTTTCTCTGCTCATATCATCATTGACATCCATGCGCAGATCATAACGGTATATCTCATTGACCTGTCTGTCCGTCATGCCGTCATATGCTCGCTTCATACAGATACCGGTACCGATCAGCATACAGCTGAACGCGATGACAGCGATCGTGATCAATACCCTCGCTTTGTCGTCGAGCATATTGCGAAGGATCAGCTTGGAGTATAGAGACCCCTTCTTTCGCGAACTCTTTTTTTCTTTCTGTTTCTTATAGCTGCTCTTCTTTAGCACTGCGCCTTTCATCAGAACAGAAGCCGGACTCTTTAAAATGCCCGAACAGGCGATGACAGAGGCAAGCACGGTCACAGTGATCATCACGATAGTCACGATGACCGAGATACCCGGGGTGACGATCGTGGGAGCCGGTCCCATGGGATACATATGTGAGGCGGCATAAGCTATCTGTATGAAATGACATACAATGACTGCCAGAATAATACCCGCGATGCTCCCCGCCAGTGCCGCCGATACACCAAAGGTCAGATACTTGCCGAAGACTTCTCCCTTGCGGAAACCGAATGCCTTGACCGTGCCAACGAGTTTCTTTTGCTCGTCGATCATGATGACCAAAGTCGAGAAACAGACAAGCGCCGTAATAAGCATGAACAGTCCGCCGAAGGCATTGCCTGCGCTCTTTATCGCACTGATATTGGAACGCAGATCCACATAGCCGGCGTTGGCAGCCCGGTCAAGGACGATCCACGAGCAGTCCATCCTCTCTACTTCATCGCGCGCTTCGGCCAGCTGTTTCTCATATTCCTTGTGCTTATCGTCGTACTGCCTCTTACCGTCATCGATCTTGGCCTGTGCACCGGTCTGCTCTTCATTCAATCGTTTCTTTCCGTTGTCGAGCTCAGCCTGTTTTTGGGGGAGCTGCTTTTCTGCCTGTGCCAGCTCCCTTTCTTTTTCCGCGATCTTTGCCTCAATGCGGTCAAACAGGTCGTCAAGAGACTGAATGCTCTGCAGTGATTTGATGATCGTATTGAGAGTGGATACAGAGTAATGACCTCCGCCGTTCAGGACTTTTTTAGACTCCGCCATGATCGAATCGACCGGGATCGCGGCGATCTTTTTCGCATAGGGCCTGATGTCCAGCCCGGTCAGAGATTTGATCTTCTTCGCTGCCGTATCAGTCACGGCCGGATCTTTTGCGTATTTGACCAACATACGCAGCTGATCTTCGTGGCTGACCAGAGTGTTCGCAAGCGACTTTTCAAGTTTCCGGTATTCCGAATCCTCCGGATCGACTCCGGATTTATATTTGTCTATCAGGCTGCGGGCCGTCTTGATGGCACCTGAGATCCAGGATGTCTCGATATGAAAACGGTCTTCCAGCTGCTTCAGCGCCTCTTTTGCCTTTGGCAGCTTATCCCTGGCCTCACGCACCAGACGCTTGGCCTGCGCCAGCTTCTTCTCAGCGTCCTTTATCTTCTTCCGGTACTCTGCGACCTTGGCATCCAGCTCCGACTGCGCGTCGCTTAACTTCTGCCTTGCCTCGGCAAATTTCTTCTCAGCCTTGGCGCTCTCTTCCTCTATCTTGGCGTTCGCCTCGTCCTGTACTTCTTTAAGCCTCTCCTTTTCAAGCACCTTGGTCAGATCTTCCAGCTTCTTGCGCGTGCCGGCTATACTCTCCAGATAATCGTCGGTAAGCAGATTTACATCCGTCGGCTTTAACTTGACAAAAGCGTGAGTATAATATCCGCGCGTGGCTTCCTCATTGAATGCGCTCAATGGGATCGTCACTGTGTTAATCGTACGGCGGCGGAGATAATCCGGATGCGACATGAGACCTGTGATCGTGAACTCTGTGGCATGCAGAGCTTCCTCATCACCGAGCGCTTCCATCTTGGGGAAGGAAAGGCTGATCTTATCCCCCACTTTGAGCTTCTCGTCGGCGGCAAAATCTTCGCCGATCATACATTCGTCTCTCCCGTTGGGGATGCTTCCCTCCACCAGCCGGGGAACGCTCACTTTCTCGGTCAGCGAGATGATCGTCACATTTCTCTTCTTGTCATCAAAAGCCGCCGACCCGTCCGCCTGAAGCACTCCTTCGACTGTCTCGACCTTGTCGACCTCGCGGATCCTGTCGAGATTGTTCTCTGAGATACCGGCGGAGGAGACCATGTCGAAATCCTTGAAAGACCGCGCACGGTAATATTCATCTCCCTGCTTCTCGATGCCTGCCGCCATGAAACAGGTGATGAGCAGACCCCCCAGTCCCAGTACGATCACAAGACAGACCGACAGGTAGGAGGCCATCCTCTTAAGGATATTTCTGAGGGCATCTTTTCTCTGTGTCTTCTTCATATTCTCTGTTGTTTCCCCGTCCCTGTCACCACACTAATTCATTGGCACTCAGGGGATGAAGATTGACCCTGACGCTTGATATCTTGCCGTCTCTGAGCTTAATGACACGGTTGGCCATCTTGGCGATCTCCGGATTATGAGTGACCATGATGACAGTTGTCCTGCGCTCTTTGGCGATGTTCTCTATCACACTTAAGACCTTGATGGATGTCTCGTAATCGAGCGCTGCCGTCGGCTCATCGGCGAGGATGATCTTCGGATCTTTGACAAGCGCCCGGGCGATCGAGACTCGCTGCATCTGACCGCCGGACAGCGCTGCCGGGAGATTGTCCGCCTTGTCAGCCAGTTCTACCAACCGCAGAGCTTCCATGGAATCCATAGGATCGTCGCTGATCTCCCCGATGAACTCAACGTTTTCTATGGCAGACAGATTGGGCATCAGATTATATGCCTGGAAGATGAAGCCGACATATTTCCTTCTGAACTCGGTCAGCTCCTCTTCGGTCGGATGGGACATATCTTTTCCCTCGATGGTTATCTCTCCGCTGCTCATCGTATCCATACCGCCGATGATATTGAGCAGAGTGGATTTGCCGCAGCCACTCTCCCCCAGAACGACCATCAGTTCACCGGGGAAGATATCCAGTGTCACTCCTTTTAAGACCTGGCGGATCTCCTCACCGTTCATATATTCCTTGATGACATCGCGCACGGAAATGACGGGATCTCGGTCCTCGAAAGGCCTAAAGGAGAATCCCTTGTCTTCGATATCCAGCGCCACGACCGCACAGCAGTTCTCGCAGATCTCGCGGTCCTTGTCCGTGAACTCGCCCTCGCTCTTACCTGCCAGCAGCAGACAGCCGATCGAATGAATATGCGTCTTGAGCGCGACACATAACAGACCGTGTCCCTCTGCCTTGGGACCGTCTTCACCGGCAATGTCGACATCAGCGCTCTTGTTCGACGGATATATCTCCGCATCGCCTGATCCTGCCACTCTGCCGACGACACCCTCGCCGAGCGGAACGCTCGCCCCCACACCGGTAGCGCTGCCCGAGGTGATCACATCGATGACCCTGCCGCTCTGGTCATCGATCATCCAGATGGAACCCCTCTCGCAGCTTATCGATTCGCACAGGATATCCAGACTGGTCTGAAGGGCTTCCTCCAGCTGATTGGCATCACGCAGTTCCTCCATGATCCGCCATACGGTTTGTACAAAAATGGTCTCCATACTCTCTCGCTTTCCTTGCGTCAGATATGATTGAATTATTTCTTTTATCATACCAAAAAACAGGCATGTAAAAAAGAGCCGGCACGCGTATTTACCGCGTGTCGGCTCCTATATAAAAGGGTAACTCCCCTGTCTACGTATGAGTTTGTTCTGTCACATCGCCGATTTGCTGTCGTCTGCGGACCCCTTGTTCTGCTGGCTGTCCTGCTTCTGACCTTCATCCGACTTCTTGTTATCCGACTTCTGACTGTTCTGCTGCCCGTCAGGCGCCTGCCCCTGCGGACCGTTTCCCGGCTTCTGACCCTGCGGACCGTTTCCGTTCGGCATTTGACCCGGTGCACAGGAGCCTCCCGGCATTTGACCCTGCATCTGCCCGCCGTCGAATTGCTCGATCCTGTCATTCATCGCCGTCCTCATGCCGTGTCCCCGCACCAGACCTGTGATATTCAGCGTGACTGATGCCGCCAGCAATACGGACAGGACCAGGATCGCGATCGTTTTGCCTCTGTGCTTAACCGCTTTCTTTTCTGTTTCATTGATCTGTGTCATTGTGTTTTCATCCATAACTATACTCCGCCTTTCTGTTGTCTGAAATCACCTGTTTTTGCTGACGATGCCTATCATAGCGGGTAAATGTGACAGCTAAATGGTCAGGATGAAAACAATCTGTGATGAATTTATGACGGACTTGTGAACAAGGACCGTCGTGACCTTGAAGATTTATCCAAGCTGTGCTACGCTTCAATTGTATAAAACAGCTCTCAACTAACCGCACAAGGAAAGGTGGTATATTATGAAGAAAGTATCTACAGATAAGGCTCCGGCCGCTATCGGCCCGTACTCACAGGCAGTCATCATCGGCGACCGTCTGATCACTTCCGGTCAGATCCCGGTAGATCCGGCGACCGGTGAAGTCCCCGGCGACGACATCACTTCGCAGGCTCATCAGTCCATGAAGAATCTCATCGCGATCCTCGAGGCTGCCGGCACCGATCAGAGCAAGGTCCTCAAGACCACCTGCTTCCTGCAGGATATGGGCGACTTTGCTGCTTTTAATGCCGTCTATGAGCAGTACCTGACCGAGAAGCCCGCGCGCAGCTGCGTCGCTGTCGCTGCCCTTCCGAAGGGAGTGCTCTGCGAGGTCGAGGCCATCGCCGAACTGTAAAAACCCCGTCTGTTTCAGGAGCCGTCGCACGACCGTGCGGCGGCTCTTTTTTATGCTATACTATGCGTATGATACTCAAAGTCTTCAAAAAAGCGGATCTGATCCTTCTCGCGGCACTGATCGTCTGCGGGATCATTGCGAGCGTCGCGGTGGCTCATACCGGCGCGGACGGGGGAGAAGTGTGCCTGAGCAAGAGCGGGCGCGAGATAGGCCGATACTCTCTGGACGAGGATATCAACATCCTTGTCAATAAGACGGCCGTTGAGATGACCTGGCCCGCCGGTCAGGAGATCGCTTTCGAAGAGGCTCCTGAAGACTATAATATCGTCACGATACGCGGCGGCAAAGTGTCCGTAGAGTCTGCCGACTGCCGCAGCCAGGTCTGTGTCGATCACAGACCGGTCTCCAGGTCGGGAGAGAGCATCATCTGTCTCCCACACAAACTCGTAGTTGAGATCGTCTCGCCTGATAAAGCGCGGGACTATGACACATTGGCACAGTAAATGAAAGACGGCAACGGCAAAACTGCATACAGGAATACCCCGGCGCGCCGCGTCGCGACGCTGGCGCTTCTGGCTGCTCTGGCGCTGATCTTTTCCTATGTAGAGAGCCTGCTTCCCTCGCCGGGCCTCCCGGGGGTGAAACTGGGGATCGCCAATATAGTGGTCGTGATCGTACTGTACCGGTTCTCGGCCGCTGAGGCCGCCGGCGTCAATGCCCTGCGCATCGCGCTCGCCGGGTTTCTTTTCACCGGTCTCTTCGGAGCGCTCTACTCGGCAGCCGGCGCCGCCCTGAGTCTGGCCGGCATGGTCCTGCTAAAAAAGACCGGCCATTTCAGCATGGCCGGTGTCAGTATGGCCGGCGGCGTACTCCACAATCTGGGGCAGCTCGCCGTCGCCGCGATCCTCATCGAGGATCTGCAGATATTCTATTATTTTCCCATCCTTCTCTTCTCGGGGATAGCCTGCGGCATCCTCACGGGCATCATTGCAACCCTCGTCGAGCGCAAGCTTCCGAAGAACTTGTAGGATATTATATAGTTTCTTTTATATTTTTATTATTTCTTCTCTATTCTTGCAGATCTTTCCGGATATCTTCCACTTTATCCAGACGCTCCCATGGCAGATCGACATCCGTACGGCCGAAATGTCCGTAGGAAGCCGTCTGCTGATAGATCGGCCTGCGCAGATCAAG
This sequence comes from uncultured Eubacteriales bacterium, assembly GCA_900313775.1. Taxonomy (GTDB): domain Bacteria; phylum Bacillota; class Clostridia; order Lachnospirales; family Lachnospiraceae; genus RUG842. Next base: position 1,030 of record OMSP01000255.1, on the reverse strand, counting down.
CATCTTGATGATACCCTCCGGACGCAGATCGAAATGATCAGCGATTAGCTGAAGGATCTTCTCATCACTCACGATCCCGGTCCCGAAAGTATCCACGGAGACCGATACGGGTTTAGCCACACCGATGGCGTAGGCGAGCTGGAGCTCCAGGCGCTTGGCCACGCCTGCTGCCACCAGGTTCTTTGCCACATACCGCGCAGCGTAGGAAGCTGAGCGGTCCACCTTCGTGCAGTCTTTGCCCGAGAAGGCCCCGCCGCCGTGACGGGCCATGCCGCCGTATGTATCGACGATGATCTTGCGTCCGGTGAGTCCGCTGTCGCCGTGCGGTCCTCCGACCACGAAACGGCCGGTCGGATTGACCAGATAGGTCGTGTTCTCATCTACCATATCCCTCGGCAGCACCACATCGAACACTTCTTTTTTAATTCCCGCCGCAAGCTCTTCCTGCGTGATATCCGGATCGTGCTGAGTGGAGAGGACCACCGCATCTATTCGGATCGGACGGTGATCGTCATCATACTCGACCGTCACCTGGCTCTTGCCGTCGGGACGCAGATGATCGAGGATCCCCTTCTTTCTGACCTCGGCGAGCCGCCTCGTCAGATTATGCGCCATCATGATCGGATAGGGCATATACTCAGGTGTCTCATCGGTCGCGTAACCGAACATCATACCCTGATCTCCGGCACCGATCGTATGATCGTCCTGTGAGTCGTCCACACCGAGCGCGATATCGGCTGACTGATCGTGGATGGCAGTCAGCACCGCACAGGTGTCCGCGTCAAAACCGAGCTTGCCTCTTGTGTAGCCGATCTCTTTGACCGTATTTCTCACCACCTTGGGAATATCGACATATCCCTTGGTCGTGATCTCGCCCATAACAAGTACCATTCCGGTCGTCGTGCTGGTCTCGCAGGCGACCCGGCTCATCGGATCCTGACGTATCAGTTCATCCAGGATCGCGTCAGAGATCGCATCGCACATCTTGTCCGGATGTCCCTCAGTCACTGACTCTGATGTAAATAAGTGT
>OMSP01000268.1 GCA_900313775.1 uncultured Eubacteriales bacterium | reverse complement strand
GGATTGTCAAAGAAATCTCCGTCTTCGATCGCTTTTGAGATCTTGGTAAGATCCTGATACACGATACGACCGGCTCCCATATTGAGATGCCCCACTTCAGAATTGCCCATCTGACCGTCAGGCAGACCTACAGCCAAACCGCTCGCATATCCTTTTACAAAGGGGTATTCGCTCTTAAGCGAATCCATCACAGGCGTATCGGCGAGCGCGATGGCATTGCCGTCGCGCTCGTCACGAAGCCCGTATCCGTCAAGGATCATTAGTACTGTTGGTTTTTTCGGCATATCAATCAGCCTCTACAGAAGTGAAATCAAACTTTGTCACATCAAACAGACCGACATCTGTGATCTTGAGTTCCGGAATGACCGGGAGCGACATGAAGCTGAGTGTGATAAACGGATCCAGACCCTCTCTGACACCCAGCTCTTCAGTGGCTATCTTGTGCATCTTTTCAAGCTGTGCAGCCACCTCTTCGCCCGGCTGTGTCGTCATGAGACCGCCGATCGGCAGCGGCATGCGCTCCAGCACTTCTCCGTCTCTGACGAGGACGATACCGCCTCCCTGCTCTTTGACTGCCTGCACAGCAGCCTCGATCTCATCATCATTGACGCCGACCGCCACTACATTATGCGAATCATGCGCGATAGTCAATGCCAGAGCTCCGGTATGAATACCGTAATCCGACAGGAATCCGCATGCCACATTGCCGGTGTTGTGATGGCGCTCAACGATCGCGATCTTCACGCAGTCGACAGCCGGATCATAAATGAATTCGCCTTCATCATCCAATTTGACTTCCACGATCTTATTACCGGTCACGATACCGCCTGTCAGGATCTGAATCGTCTTGACGCGATTGGACTTAAGATGCATCTTGAGCTTGTCTTTCGAGAATCCGCTGATATTGACACTTCCTGTGAGCATCGCGGCATCGATATGTTTGATTTCCGGCAGGTACTCGCCGTCTTTAGCGACCAGCTTGCCCTCGATCCATGTCTGGCTTGCGTTGAACTCGGTCAAATCATCCATAAGGACGAGATCGGCGCGATATCCCGGCGCGATCGCTCCGCGTCCTTCCAGCTTCCAGCATTCGGCGGCGTTGATCGTCGCCATCTGGATCGCCGTGACAGCGTCAATACCGAGCTCGACACACATCTTCAGATGTCCGTTAACATGACCGGCTTCAAAGATCGTCTTCGGCTGTCTGTCATCCGAGCACAGAAGACAGCGGCGGCTGTTGGTATTGTTGACAGCTGACGCCAGCTTGGGAAGATCGTGGCAGGCTGATCCCTCGCGGAGAATAACATACTCACCGTTTTCAAGCCTGTCATTGAGTTCATCGACCGTTGAACACTCATGATCGCCGCGGATACCGACGGCTGAATAGGCGTTCAGATCCTTGCCCTTGATAGCCGGAGCATGTCCGTCGATGATCTTGCCGAACCTCTTTGCCACCAACAGCTTGTTGAGCACTTCATCGTCTGCATTGATGACGCCCACAAAGTTCATGAACTCACCGAGACCGAGAACATTGGTAAACTGGATCGGTCCCTTCATCGTCTGTGAATCGATAATGGCACCCGCATGCTCAAACGGCGTGGCAGGCACACAGGAGGGAAGCATGAACTTGACGCTAAGCGCAGTGTTCTTGGCTGCGTTCATCATATAGTTCAATCCGCTGATCCCGGCCACATTGACGATCTCGTGGGGGTCCGCGATAATGGTCGTCGTGCCGAGCGGCACGACCAGTCTGCCGAATTCCTCCGGGGACAGATGGGAGGATTCGATATGAATATGTGAATCGATCAGACCGGGAATGGCGTATTTACCTTTCGCATCGATCTCCTCTACGCCCTCGTAATCTCCGACACCTGCAAACTGTTCACCCACGATGGCGATACTGCCCTCAATGATCTTGCCTGAAAACACATTGACGACCTTGGCATTCTTGATGACGACATCCGCTTTTTCACGGCCGGCCGCCACATCGATCAATTTTTTTAACTCAGCTTTATCCATCACATTCACCACCTTTTTTAAGCGTTAACGATATCACCAAAATCAGGTTTCAGCGAAGCACCTCCTACCAGTCCTCCGTCGATATCAGGCTGAGCAAACAGTTCAGAAGCATTTCCGCCGTTGACGGAACCGCCGTACTGGATGCGGATCGCCTCAGCTGTCTCAGCGTCATAGATCTCTGCAACGCACTCACGGATGGCCGCACAGACCTCCTGAGCCTGATCACTGGTCGCTGTCTTACCGGTCCCGATCGCCCAGATCGGCTCATATGCTATGACCAAAGAGGCCGCCTGCACCGCGCTGACGCCCTGCAGCCCTACTTTTACCTGCTGGCGGATAAAATCCATCGTAATGCCCTGCTCCCGCTGCTCGAGGCTCTCACCGACGCACATGATCGGTGTCAGATCATACTCAAAGGCTTTGAGCACTTTTTTATTGATATCCTCATTGGTCTCGCAGAAGTACTCGCGTCTCTCCGAGTGTCCAAGAATGACATAGTCAACACCAGCGTCGACTAGCATTGCCGGAGCGGTCTCCCCCGTGTAGGCACCCTTGTCCTCAAAATACATATTCTCTGCGCCAACCTTGATATTCGTACCTTCCACAGCTTTTGCAACCGGCATGATATCGATCGCAGGGACACAAAAGACGACATCGACAGCATCATTGCAGACCAGCGGTTTCAGCTCCTCGACGAGCTCAACTGCCTCGCTCGGTGTCTTGTTCATCTTCCAGTTGCCGGCTACTATCCTTTTTCTGCTCATTTCAGGGCCTCCTTTACAAATCATCAGCTGCTGCAACGCCCGGCAGTTCCTTTCCCTCAAGGAACTCCAGCGAAGCACCGCCGCCGGTAGAAATATGTGTCATCTTATCAGCAAATCCCATCTGGTTAACAGCCGCTGCCGAATCGCCGCCGCCTATGATCGTCACGGCGTCAGTATCTGCCAGCGCTTTTGCCACGGCGCGCGTGCCGTCCGCAAAATTGCTCATCTCGAAAGCGCCCATCGGTCCGTTCCATACAACTGTCTTTGCCTTCTTCACGGCATCGCTGTACATGATCGCCGTCTTGGGACCGATATCCAGCGCCAGCCATCCGTCAGGCGTCTTTCCCGCTTCTGTTATCTGACGGTTCGCGTCATTGTCGAATGCATCGGCCACGACATCGTCGACCGGCAGGAGCATCTCTACTCCGTTGGCTTTAGCCTTGTCCATCATCTTAACCGCGTAGTCGATGTAATCGTCCTCGCACAGAGAAGCTCCTATCTTTCCTCCGTTCGCCTTGACAAAAGTATAGGTCATAGCCCCGCCTATCAGCAAAGTGTCGACCTTGTCCAAAAGCCTGTCAATGACGTCGAGCTTACCTGAGATCTTGGATCCGCCCAGGATCGCCACAAACGGACGATCAGGATTTTCGACAGCGTTGCCGAGGAAATCGATCTCCTTTTTCATCAGATAGCCGACTACACAGGTGTCGACATATTCGGTGACTCCGACATTAGAGCAGTGAGCGCGGTGAGCTGTACCGAAAGCATCATTGACATATACGTCACACAGCGAGGCCAGCTCTTTGCTGAATTCCTCACCGTTCTTAGTCTCTTCTGCGCGGTAACGCGTGTTCTCGATAAGCATTACATCGCCGTCCTTCAGCGCATCCGCGGCTGCACGGGCATTCGGACCCACCACCTCGGGATCAGCTGCAAATACCACCTCCTGTCCGAGCAGTTCGGACAATCGTTGGGCCACCGGAGCCAGTGACATCTCCGGGATCGGCTCTCCCTTGGGACGTCCGAGATGTGAACAGAGGATAAGTCTTCCACCGTCCGCGATAAGTTTTTTTATCGTCGGAAGCGAAGCAACGATGCGGGTATCATCCGTGATCCTGCCGTCTTCGAGCGGCACATTGAAATCGCAGCGCACCAGTACGCGCTGTCCTTTGACATTTATATCGTCGACTGTCTTTTTGTTCAGCATATTCACTCCTGTCTGTTGTACGGAAACGACCCGGCCCCGCAGGCCAAGCCGTTTCTCCGTTGGCAAAAACTTACAAAAAGGGACCCGGCAGAAAGCCGAATCCCCTCATTGTTCAAATTAAAGCTTCGTGAAGTACTTGATCGTGCGGATCATCTGGTTCGTGAAGGAAGCCTCATTGTCGTACCAGGCCACTACCTGAACTTCTGTGGTACCGTTTCCGATCGGATTGCACAGCGTCTGTGTCGAATCAAAGATCGATGCATGAGTCTCGCCGATGATGTCGCTCGAAACGATCGGATCTTCATTGTAGGCCAATGTCTCATTTGCGCATTTCTTGATCGCGGCATTGACTTCCTCTGCGGTGACCTCGCCTTCGACGACCGCTGTCAGGATCGTGGTAGAGCCTGTCGGAACAGGTACGCGCTGTGCGGCACCGATAAGTTTGCCGGCAAGTTCCGGAATGACCAGACCGACTGCTTTGGCAGCGCCTGTGGTCGTCGGAACGATGTTAATCGCGCCTGCGCGTGAACGGCGGTAGTTCGTGCCGTGCTGCTTATCAAGCAGTTCCTGGTCGCCTGTGTAGGCGTGGACCGTACACATGATACCGGTCTTGATCGGAGCGAAATCGTTCAGAGCTTTTGCCATCGGAGCCAGGCAGTTCGTCGTGCAGGAGGCCGATGATACGATCTGATCCTCGGCAGTCAGAGTCTCATGGTTGACATTGTAGACGATCGTCTTCAGGTCTGTGCCTGCCGGTGCGGAAATGACGACCTTCTTGGCGCCCGCCTTGATATGAGCCATGGACTTCTCTTTTGAAGTATAGAAGCCTGTGCACTCGATGACTGCGAAGACATCCAGCTCGCCCCACGGGCAGTTAGCCGCATCCTTCTCAGCAGTGATCGGGATCTTATGGCCGTCAACGATCAGGTTGTGATCGTCAAAACTGACCTTATCATAATCATCAAACTTCTTCTGAGATGAATCATATTTGAGCAGATATGCCATCATCTCCGGGGCGCACAGATCGTTGATACCGACGATCTCATAATCCGGATCCGCATAGAGCTGACGGAAAGCCAGACGACCGATTCTTCCAAAACCATTGATTGCAACTTTAATAGCCATGAGATACCTCCTAAAAACTGCTGTAATATGAGTTGTTGGTTACTTGTTTCGTTAGTTATATTCTATCATGCCGGTCATGTTAAAACAAGGGATAGACAGCCCAAAGATGGCAGAATTTTCACAGCAGATCGTGCAGGAGTAACCCTGATCGATCCCGGCTTGATAAAAGAATGCCGCTGTCTTCGCAAACGTGACATCTGCACTCTCGTTGCGCGCACTTCTTCTCCTGCATACACAAGGGACACCGCCGGAAAAGTCGATATAGAAATCCTTCATGATCCCGATCCCTTCGCCGGTCATCTTGGCATAGCTCTCGCGCATGGTCCACACACGGGTAAAGCGCCTGTCACGCTCTTCCTGTGCCGGATTTGTCCCGTTGTATGGCGCGTCCGGTATCTGCTCGATATAATGTCTTTCTGACTCATGAAAAAACTGCTCTGCCAGACGTTTTCTCTCAGAGCTGATCCGCTGTATATCGCATCCGATCTCAGCATGCGCCGTCGCGCAGATTGCATACTCTCCGGAGTGTGATAGGTTAAAAAACCAGGGTCGTGCCGTACCGGCCGCACGCAGCAACTCCTGCTTAACATAAGGTTTCCCACACTCTCCGCGACCGATCAGTCTGTCGCGCTTGTCACGATAGATAAGATCATCGAGTTGTATGATCGCATCAGCTTTGCTGTTCTGTGGAAACAGTTCCCGCCGAACCGCGTATATACACAGACGCCAGGCAAGCTCTGAGAGCCCGCCCGGCATTCTGTTCTGTAACTTAGCATAATAGAGATTTACCATTCTGATCACTTTCCGGCATAATCGTCAAAGCTTCCTGTCTTGCCGGCGCCCGATGTGTCGACCTTCTCACTGTATTTCTCAACAGTAACAGTATACCTGCTGTCGCCTTTGACGTAAACCTTGCCGTCCGTTCCCTTGATCGTTACCGTCCGGCCGTTCGCGTCGACTATCTTGCCGGCGTTCGACAGACTTGTGACTGTTGAGTCACCGGTCAAAGTCCAGGTAGAGGACTTGTCGATGACGACATTGCAGGTTCCGTCTCCTCCATTGCCCGCGCAGGATTCGTCATCCACGAAGGCTCCTTCTAAGCAGCTGCCGTTGACCATATAAAAGTCCAGGTCACTGATGCTGTCGTAAATGATATCGCCCTTCATATCCTGATCATCGGCCGTGAATGTGCAGTCTGCACCGTTGCTGCCTGTGCTGCCCCAGCCGCGTTTATTGCTGTTGCCGGTACAGCGAAGAAAATAGTCGGTGTCGTCCGGATAGGTGATATCCACATCCGAAACAGTGATCACGGACTGCGTGTTGGTCGTATAAAACAGCCCGCCCTCTTTGGCAGTGATGCTGCCTCCGTCTATGATCAGTGTCCCCTCGCCTTCTTCGGCGTCGCCGGACATGCTCTGATAGACGATAAGGTTCCAGATATTGTCGTTCTGTTCGTTCTCAGTCTGCGAAGATACCAGATCGCAACCGTAGAGACGCGTTGCGTTCTTCCCCTCGATACAAAGCCCCTCGGATCCGTTTGCCGTCAAGGAAGAATCCTTGACAGTGATATCTGCCGTGCAATAGATGGCCGGAGAGCCTGCGCCGTTTGACGTATAAGAGCCTCCGTCTACGACCATCGTGCCGCCGCCGAGGTCGGAGCGGATCGCGGCTGAGGACTCTCCTTCTGTTGTCACCGTGTTGTCCGAAGCGTAAAGTTTTCCTCCGCCGGCAACATGGATCCCTCCGGAAGTCCCTTCAGATGTCTTGATGACCGTGTTTTCCACATAGGCAGTACTGTTGTCGCCGCAGGCAAATACACCGGCAGCTCCTGCTGCATCCGTTGTGATCTTGGCATCTTTTACTTCAACGGTACCCTCTGTCGTCAGCACTGCCGCACCGACTCCGTAAAAGCTCGCGGAATCACCGCCCGTGCTCTCATCATTCTCGCGTTTGACAGTGACCTTGTCCAAAGTCACTGTCGCATTATTCTGCACCAGAGCCGCGTTCTCATCTTTTTCTGTAGAAGTGAGCGTCTCACCGGTGACCTTTGTATCTTCGGTGTATGTGTTGGCCGAGACATACTCGTCAGGAGCAGACGACTGTCCGCCGGGCACACCCTGCTGCGCCTCCCCCACAATGATCCCGGTTATACTTCCGTCTTCATCCACAGTTACGGTCAGGCTGTCTCCTTCTTTGATGTCGTCAAGCTTGACCGGATCACCTTCTGTGTCTTTCAGTACACTCTCGTCACTGACTGTGATCACAAATTTGAGCGAATCTTCATCTGTCTGCTGAGGCTGCGCGCTCTGATTGCCGCTGTCATCTGTCTGCGGCTGATCGCTGCTGTCATCCGGCTTCTCCGGCGGCGCCTGCGCGTCCTTCTGACCGCTGTCATCAGATTGCGACTGATCATTGTTTCCTTCAGGTTTATCCGGCGGCGTCTGACTGTTGCTGCCGCCGGACATCTCCGGCGGCTGCTGTCTGCCCGGCATACCGCCTCTCTGACCGCCGTTTGACAGTGTCAGAGTGATCTTCTCCCCGTCGACTGACTGCACGGTCCCGCTTATGCTTCCCGCTCTTATCTGAACATCTCCTGACTTTGCCGATGTCTCAGCACAGCCCGTCAGGATCATGACACCCGTCATCATACAGATGAGGATCATCGCAATTATCTTTTTCATCGTATTCCCCTTTCATTCCTTTTAACAGTTGCAGAAAGCATTATAAAGGGAAGCACCGAAGCAGTGAACCGATATCACAGATTGTTCACTGTTTTCACAGAAGTTACACATCTGCTCCATAATTTCTACACATTCATATTCAGTTTAATTATTTTCGGATGATCTCGCCGGGGCAGACAGGTTCAGACAGAGTAACGGTAAGCTGCTGCTTGGCGTGCGGGGCATCGGCCTGCTCATTACCGTCGCTGTCCTTAATAGAAATGACAACGGCTCTGCGGTCTCTGCCATCGAAACCCATGACCTCGATCTCATCACCGACGCAGAATTTGTTTTTCTGTTCGAGTCTGAACACCTTACCGTCTTCACTCTCCAGTTCAGAAGTTCCCACCTCTCCGACGATACCCAGATACGTACGACCCTCATGATAGGCATCACCCTCATAGACCTGGGCGGTCTCATCAGGGCGGCCGTAGAAGAAGCCGGTACAGAAATCGCGGTAGGTACAGCTCCTGACCTGCTCATTGTACCAATCCAGTTTCTCCTGATATCTGTTCAGACTGTCTCTTGATATATCGTTAACGGATCTGTTCAGCAGAGTGTCGATCGCATCGCGGTACGCCCGGCACACTGTTGCGACATAGAGAGCATTCTTCATGCGCCCCTCTACCTTGAAACTGTCGATGCCTGCCCGGATAAGGTCAGGGATGTGGTCGATCATGCATAGGTCCTTGGAGTGAAAGATGCTCGTCCCGCGCTCATCTTCTGTCACTTCCATGACCTCGCCGGGACGGCTCTTCTCCTGCACCGCAAAATGCTTCGCGATGTCGGCCTCATCATAATACCAGCGGCAGGGATGCGTGCAGGCTCCCCTGTTGGCATCGCGTCCGGTCAGAAAATTACTCATCAGGCAGCGGCCTGAGTAAGACATGCACATTGCCCCGTGAACGAAAGCCTCCATCTCCATTTCTTCCGGTATGTTCTGCCGGATCTGAGCGATCTCTGCAATCGAGAGCTCCCTTGCGCAGACCACGCGCTTTGCCCCGAGGCGGTTCCAAAACCTATAGGTACCGTAATTAGTATTGTTGGCCTGCGTACTGATATGGCGTTCGATAGAAGGTGCATACTGACATGCCAGATCAAAGACGCCGGGATCGGAGATGATCAGCGCGTCAGGCTGCATCTCCTCCAGTTCCCGCAGATAGGCAGGGAGCTTCTCCATATCTTCGTTGTGCGCGAAGATATTGACCGTTACATAGATCTTCACCCCGTGTTCATGCGCAAAAGAGATACCGGCGCGCATTTCATCCGGAGAAAAATTGCGGGCTGCTGCGCGCAGGCCGAAAGCGTTCCCCCCGATATAAACAGCGTCCGCACCATAGCGGACGGCTGTTTGCAATACTTCAGGATTCGATGCCGGTAACAGCAGTTCAGGTCTTTTCATGATTCCTCCACAGGGTTTACTATGATCGGCAGTACTAACGGCTTACGACCGGTCTGTGTCACCATGAATGATGCGAGAGCGTTGCGGACAGAGGCGTTGATCTTCTCTCCGTCGTATTGTCCGTCAGCGATCTTCTTTTCCAATGTGCGAAGCACCAGAGCCCGAGCCTGCTCGATCAGAGCATCGCTCTCATCGACGAGCGCAAAACCGCGCGAGCGCACCTGCACATCGCCGAACCAACGGCGTTCTTTCAGATCGTAGGGCATGATGGCGATCAATACGCCGTCCTGAGCCAGACGTTTGCGGTCCCTCATGACCTCTCTGCCGATATCACCGATGAGTGTTCCGTCCACAAAAACGGGTCCTGCCTGAACATGATCCGTACACTCCGCTCCCTTTTTGTCTATCTCGAGCACATCGCCTGAATGCAGCAGGATGATATGATCTTTCGGAATACCGAGCTGTGCGGCCAGTGCGGCATTAGCGCGCAGATGACGGTATTCTCCGTGCACAGGGATCGCGTAGAGAGGATTGACCAGTGTATAGATGAGCTTGAGTTCCTCCTGTCTCGCATGCCCTGACACATGGACATCCTGGAAAATGATATTGGCTCCACGGGCGGAAACCGCATTGATGATATGACTGACCGCCTGCTCATTGCCCGGTATCGGATTGGATGAGAGCACGACCGTATCTGTCGGTTTGATATGGATGTATTTATGTGTACCTCCTGCCATACGTGACAGTCCGGCCATATTCTCTCCCTGACTTCCGGTAGTGATGATGACCGTCTGCTCCTCCGGGTATTTGTCCAGTTCATTTTCCGAGATCAGAGTGTCGTAAGGGATGCGGATATAACCCATCTCCGAGGCGATACTGATGGCGTTGATCATGCTGCGTCCCTGCACGAGTACCCTGCGCCCGAATTGATGCGCCGTGTTGATGATCTGCTGTACCCGGTCAACATTGGAGGCAAAAGTTGCAACTATCAGACGGGAATCCTTGTATTCGGAGAAAATACCGCCCAGCGTCTGTCCGACCGTGCGCTCGGACATAGTAAAGCCCTCTTCTTCCGCATTCGTAGAGTCACTCATCAGAGCCAGTACTCCCTGCCTCCCGATCTCAGCAAAACGCTGCAGATCAATAGAGTCTCCGTATACCGGCGTGTAATCCACTTTGAAGTCGCCGGTGTGCACCACCGTGCCGGCAGGCGAATAGATCGCGAGCGCAGAAGCGTCCTGTATGCTGTGATTGGTCTTGATCATCTCGATCTTGAACTCTCCGAGGCTGATCGTCTCACCGTGTCGGACCACCCAGCGCGTCGTACTGTCCAGCATACCTCGCTCTTCGAGCTTGTGCTCTATCAATGCCATGGTCAGCGGCGTCGCGTATACAGGAACATTGACTTCGCCGAGCACATATGGCAGCGCGCCGATATGATCCTCGTGTCCGTGAGTGATCACAAAAGCCCTGACCCGTTCGATATTGTCTTTGAGATAAGTGACATCAGGGATCACAAGATCGATCCCGAGCATATCGTCTTCGGGAAAAGCAATCCCGCAGTCGACTACCACGATCGAACGGCCGTATTCAAAGGCCGTCATATTCATGCCGATCGTCTCCAGCCCTCCGAGCGGGATGATCTTCAGTTTATCTGTCCTGCTCATATTCACTCCTCATCCTCATCGGCGAGCAGTTCCTCGAAGACAGCCCCTATCGCTGCGAGCTTATCGTCATCGTCCACAGCCTCAAAGGTCAGTTCATCATCCGTCTCCTCGATCTGTTCAAAGATATAGGCATCGCCCTCAAGCTCTTCTGTCTCAGTGACCAACAGATAGGTCGTTCCGCCCAATTCTGTCTGCGCCTGTACAAAGAGAGTTATTTCCTCCCCTTCGTCGTCAGTAAATATAAGCTTTTCTGTATCGTTCATGATCCTTCTCCTGATTGTTTTAAATAATCTAAATATCCCTGCAAAATAAAAACGGCAGCTACCTGATCCACATACTGCTTGCGATGCTCCCTGCGGACCTGCTGCGCGATTAATTCTCTTTCGGCAAACGCTGTGCTGACCCGCTCGTCCCAAAGCCTGACCGGACAGCCAAGGCGTGCCTCAACTTTTTCTGCAAACTGCTGTGCTTTTTCGGCGCTCTCGCCGATTCCCCCGTCCAGGTGCATGGGGAGGCCCACGACCACCTGATCTACCTTATACTCCTCGGCCAACTCCTCCAAACGCTTCATGGTCCGGCGCAGATGTGATTCCCTCTCGCGGAAGATCGTCTCCACCGGCTGCGCGGTGACCCCCAGCACGTCGCTGACGGCCACGCCGACTGTCTTGGCGCCGTAATCGAGCCCCAGGACTCTCATCGCCTCTCTTACCAGCCCTTGGCCTCGATATAGGCCTGGAACATCTCCTCTACCAGTTCATCGCGCTCTACCTTCATGATCATACTGCGCGCGTTTTTATAACTGGTCACATAGGTCGGATCGCCGGACATGATATACCCGACGATCTGGCTGACAGGATCATAACCCTTCTCAGCCAGGGAAGCATAGACCGACCGGAGCACTTCCTGGGCGGACAGCTCCGGAGTCTGTTCGATCTGGAAAAACTGTGTTTTACTTAAATCAGCCATCACATTACCCCCTGTTGGCATACACACCTTTATTTTAAGCGATTAGCAGGAAATAATCAATCTATCTTTACCATTTTTGCAAACGATACCGCGCACCGTCTGATTGGGCTCATGATCGTCTCCTTCCGCCAGGACTTTCACATACCCTCTGGTATGTCCTGTCCACCCCTCCTGTGTGCGCTCTTCTATGAGCACTTCCTCTTCTCTGCCGATCAGCGCTTTCTCAAAAGCAAGCTGTCCCTGCCTGCTCAAAGCCAGGAGACGTCTGCTCCTCTCCTGCTTGACGGTCTCGGATATCTGACCTTTCATCGCAGCGGCTCTTGTCCCGTCTCGCCGTGAATACTTGAATACATGCAGTCGGTAGAAACCGATTCTTTTGATCAGTCTGCAGGAATCTTCAAACTCATCCTCGCTCTCCCCGGGAAACCCGACGATCACATCGGTAGTGAAAGTGGGGTCTTCAAAATGTTCTCTTATCCTTGCACATGCCTGTACATATTCCTCTCCGGTATAGTGCCGGTTCATCCGCTGAAGCGTAGCGTCACATCCGCTCTGAAGGGAGAGGTGAAAATGAGGACATACGGATGGGATCTTCGCAAGGCTCCGGACAACATCTTCAGTCATGATACCCGGCTCCAGTGAACTCAGACGAATGCGCTCCAGGCCGGGAAGCTCGTCCAGATCTCTGATCAGCTCTGCCAGAGCCTGCCCGCTGTCCTGGCCCAGGTCACGTCCGTAGGAAGATACATGAATGCCTGTCAGAACGATCTCTTTCAATCCTGATTCTACCAGACGCGAAGCTTCTCTCACGATCTCTCCGCCGTCCCTGCTGCGTATCCTGCCTCTGGCAAGAGGGATCGCACAATAGCTGCAGAATTGGTCGCATCCGTCCTGGATCTTCAAAAAAGCCCTGGTCCTGTGAGGAATGACGCCGGTACACAGCTCCTCGTATTCCACCGGATGGGACAGATCGGACAGAGCTTCTGCAGGCGCATCAGGCTCCGCCAGTCTCGCACGGATCATTTCCGGCAGGCGGTGCTTTTCGTTTGTGCCAATCAGCAGATCTACAGCCGGATCGTCTGCCAGACTGTCAGCGTGGGTCTGCACATAGCATCCGACAGCCGCCACGATGGCCGCAGGATTCTTGGCGCGCGCCCGGTGAAGCATTTGGCGGGACTTCTGATCCGCCGTATTGGTCACGGTACAGGTATTGACCACATAGACATCGGCGCGGGAAGAAAACGGCACGATCGTAAACCCCTCCTTCTCGAGCAGTGCTCTCATGGCCTCGCTCTCATAGGCATTGACTTTGCAGCCGAGGTTGTGGACTGCCGCCGTGATCGGTTTACGTGCGTCTTTGTTCATCACAGATTATTCGGGTCGGGACTGATGCGCAGCGTCTCTGCCGTGTCGACGGCTTTGCGCACCATCGGATCGATGATATCATCCAGCGCTTTCTCGGAATTCACGATCGCCTGTACTTCAGGCTTGGTCAGCGGATGCTTCGCTACAAAGATCGTACAGCAGTCCTCATAGGGAAGGATCGAAGTCTCAAATGTCCCGATCCTCTCCGCCTCGTCGATGATCTCCTGTTTGTCGAATGCGATCAGGGGACGGTAGACAGGCAGACTGCAGACATCATTCGTTGCGCGGAGGCTCTGCATCGTCTGGCTGGCCACCTGACCGATGCTCTCACCGGTCACCAGACCAAGACAGTCTCCGCTCAGCGCAAATTCCTCGGCAATACGCATCATATATCGGCGCATGATTATCGTCAGCTCATCATGAGGACATTTTTCGTAGATAGCCATCTGAATATCCGTGAAATTCACTACATGCAGCCTGAAAGGTCCGGTGTACTCGCTCATTATCCGAGCCAGATCGATCACCTTTTCCTTTGCTCTCTCACTGGTATATGGCGGAGCATGGAAATAGACCGCCTCCAGTGTCACGCCACGCTTGGCCATGCGCACACCTGCCACCGGGGAATCGATACCTCCCGAAAGAAGCAGCATTGCCTTGCCGGCCGTTCCGAGCGGCATACCGCCTGCGCCCGGCAGGATCGTTGAATACATATAGATTTTTTCTCGCACTTCGACATAGATCATCTGGTCCGGCTCATGCACATCGACCTGCAATCCCGGAAATGTCTCAAGGATCGCCTCACCTAGTTCCCTGTTGATCTCCATGGAATCCAAAGGATATTTCTTGTTGCTGCGCCGCGCTTTGACCTTGAACGTACCGGATTCATGCTCGCAGGATTCCCGCACAAACGCGCAGACATCTTTTCTGAGAGATTCGATACCGCATTCCTCAAAGACATAGACGGGACAAATGCCGACAATGCCGTAGACTTTCGAGAGAGCGGCTACAGCGCCGTCATAATCAAAATCATCCGAGCAGTGGATAAAGAATCTTCCCTGCCTCTTTTCTACGGAAAAACTGCCTTCTACGCGCCTCAGAGCGCGTCTCATTTGCTTGCCGAGCGCATCCTCAAAGACATTTCGGTTCTTGCCTTTGACAGCGATCTCCCCATATTTGATCAAAAAATGTGACGCTTTCATGCTCATCTCCTTGTAAATCTTCTCAACACCGGCACCAGCTCGTGTAAAGCCGTAAGGGTCGTCCTGATATCCTCATGTGTTGTATCGCAGTCAAAACTGAAACGGATCGTGGAATCAAGGTCCTCTCTGTCCGCTCTGATCGCTGTCAGGGTGTCGCTGATATGCGGGTGATTGGTCGAACAGGCCGAACCGGAAGATACATATATCCCTTTCTCCTCCAGTGCGTGGAGCAGTACCTCGGCGCGTACGCCGCGAAAAGAGATACTCACGATATGAGCAGCTCCCCATTGAACATATTCGTCGAGTGCCGCCTCCGGGTCAGTCTCCGACAATGCCTTGTCCATACCGTGAACACGGATATCGCCCAGATCCGCGACTCCTTCCGCCAGCTCCCGCTTGCGCAGGCGCATCGACCGGTCAGCCTCCTCCTGCATATCACTGCTGAGTTTTGCCGCAAGAGCCAGACCCGCGATACCCGGCACATTCTCTGT
>OMSP01000272.1 GCA_900313775.1 uncultured Eubacteriales bacterium | reverse complement strand
CAGAGCGATATGAGTCTCGACGGTGATATCTTCCTTGCCGCCGAAGCCGCCGCCCAGCATACAGGACATATTGCGCAGATGAATGTGATCCAGGCCCAGGACCTTGGCGATCGTACGATAGTGCTCCAGCACCTGTGTACCGACACGGAGGGTGATGACTCCATTGTCATCGATCCAGCCCACGCCGCTCTCCGTCTCCAGATAGCAGTGATCATGCGGAGATGTGTAGTAATCCTGCTCGACGATGACATCGCATTCGTCCCAGGCAGCATCCACATCACCGGAAATGATATTTGTCTCCATGATCAGGTTGGAATCATCCTCGCTGGTGACAAGATACTCA
Organism: uncultured Eubacteriales bacterium; assembly: GCA_900313775.1. Classification (GTDB taxonomy): domain Bacteria; phylum Bacillota; class Clostridia; order Lachnospirales; family Lachnospiraceae; genus RUG842. The sequence continues at coordinate 1,952 of OMSP01000272.1, read as the reverse complement.
TCTTTTAAAGCTTCGCGCGGATCAAAAACGCCCGGCTGTACATCATAGTCGACCTCGATCAGCTTGCAGGCTTCCTCGGCGATCTCATAAGAGTCAGCTGCTACCAGCGCGATCGCGTCGCTCTTGCAGCGGACCTTGCCGGAGGCGAGAGCTTTATACAGACCCTCGAATCCGCCGCCGACATCGCGCATCTGCCCGAACTTGGTGATATCCGCATTCTGATGGACATCATCGGCCGTGATGACAGCGTGGACACCCGGAAGGGCTTTCGCCTTGGAAGTGTCGATCCCGTTGATGATGGCTGCCGGATAATCGGAGCGCTTCACCTTCGCGTAGAGCATCTGCGGCATATCGATATCATCGCTGTAGCGCTGCAGACCTCTGGCCTTGGCGATCGCATCATGACGGGGTACTCTGGTTCCTACTAATTTGTAATTGGGTTGAATATCTCCCTTAGCCATTAGATCTCACCCCTTTCCATCTCCAACGCAACCTTCTCGACTGCGTCAATGATCTTCTGATAACCGGTGCAGCGGCAAAGGTTGCCGGAGATATAATTGCGGATCTTTTTGCGATCCGGATCGCCGACATTCTTCAGATAGCTGACACCTGCTACGACAAATCCCGGAATGCAGAATCCGCACTGCACGGAACCGCACTCAACGAAAGCATCCTGCAGACGGCGGGAAAGCTTATCCTTCTCGCCAAGGCCCTTGTCTGTCCAGACTTCATGGCCTTCGCAGGCAGCTGCCAGTGTCACGCAGCTCTTGACGGATTCGCCGTCCAACAACACGGTACAAGCTCCGCACTCGCCGACCGCGCAGCCGTTCTTGACATCATAATTGTAGTTGTCACGGAGCGCCTGAAGGAGTGTAGCTTCCGGAGCGATCTCATAGGTAACGTCTTCGCCGTTGACCTTCAGATTGACTTTGATTTTCTCACTCATAATTACGCCTCCTCCTGCTTGCATAACATGCACTCACCAAAGGCAGCCTTGCGGGCAGCTCTCTTGGTCAGTACCGGAATCAGCTCACGACGGTAATCGCCGGAGATCCAGTTGGAAAGACGCGGCTTCTTACGCGGAGCGATATCTTCCTGGATCGCCGGATACATGGTCTCTTCCAACGCCTTGTCGCTGTTCAGATCGACACCGATCATGGCCTTCTCGGCGTTGTAGGCACGACCGGCCTTCGGGCCGGCATTGCCGTAACCGATGCGGCATTTCTGGACGATGCCCTTGTCATCGACTTCGATGGAGACGGCAGATCCTGCCATCGACAGAGCCATCGAACGACGGCGGCCGAACTTCATATAAGCGCTGTGCGGCTGAGACTTGAAGGTAAACTTCGTGATCATCTCATCCGGCTCACAGGCTGTCTTGCCCGGACCGAGCAGCATCTCGCTCATCGGAATCTCTCTCTCACCCTTCTTGCTTGCCAGTGTGACAGTCGCGTCCAGGCAGAGCAGAGACGGAAGTGTGTCACCGACGGTGTTCGCACGGCCGACATTGCCGCCGATCGTCGCGCTGTGGCGGTTGGTCGGGCAGGCAAAGAACTGAGCCGCGCCCCACAGACAGGGAGCATGCTCCTTGAGCACAGCCGAGTGCTCGATGTCGGACAGTCTGGTCAGCGCGCCGATCGTCACGGTGTCGCCGTCCAGCTTGATCCCACGGCACTCTTCGATATCGCGAATGTTGACAAGCGTCAGATTGTTCCATTTGCCGTCACGGATCATGAGCATCACATCCGTGCCGCCGGCAATAAGCTTGGCCTTATCACCCAGCTCGGCGAGGACATCGACCGCTTCCTTGACGGTCTTTGCATTCACGAACTTGAAATCTTTCATGTTTGCAGCCTCCTTTCGATTAAACCCTCTTGACGTTCTTGGCGTCCTCGCAAGCTGCCAGGATCGCCTGAATGATCGCCTGATAACCTGTGCAACGGCAGTAATTG
>OMSP01000256.1 GCA_900313775.1 uncultured Eubacteriales bacterium | reverse complement strand
TTTCTTGCCTGTCATCAGGAATAACGGATCTCTATCTCCCATAACCTTCTTTTAATCTTTTCTGATTCCGCGCTTTTCCTCTCAAATGAAAAAGCGCAGTATCTCTACTGCGCTGATGATATGCCCATTGTTCCTTCCATAAGGAGGCTTTATCAAACGGTGCCCGCATTACGAACCAAAACCTCCCGTCAGGATTCCACAAAAAGAACATTCCTCTAGTATCGAGTAGAGAATGGAATCGTCTCAAGCAGGTCTCCTGACTTATGCATGGCATCATACCCACCTTCTCACGCTGACGCGCAATGGCATACGGATACGACTAAGCAATCACAGTAGCTCGTCTGCACAGGATTCTCACCTGTTTCCCTTTTCACCAGCGGCACTCTTTGCCGCCGACACTTGAAACGCTGTGTCACTTTATTAAGTTAAATCAGTAAGCACTTACATTATGCATTTCACTTCAGGTTTTGTCAAGTATGAGAACCGGGAGGAAATAGCAGCATCTTCTCAAAGAAGGAAGTCACATCGTGCTCCATTGACAATATACTCCTATAGGAGTATATTTTTATCAGGAGGAAATGCCATGAAGCTCAATCACGGATCGACACGCATTATCAAACATCCGGAATATGGCAAAGGGAAGCCCTATAACGATTACGGACTTGGTTTCTATTGCACGGAATCCATTGAAATGGCTAAAGAATGGGCGGTCACGAAGAATCGCGGAGGATTCGCTAACATCTATGAACTGGATGATAAGGATCTGTCTGTTTTGAATCTGAACGGCGGAGGATACTGCTGTCTGAACTGGTTCTCTATCCTGTTGGAAAACCGGTCTTTCGATACAGACAACCTGCTCGCTGCAGAAGCCAAAGAATACATTCTGGATCATTTCCGGGTACCATATAAAGAGTATGATCTGATCATCGGCTACCGGGCTGATGACAGCTACTTTTCCTTTGCACAGGACTTCCTGAACGGAGCCATATCTTATCGGCAGCTGACGAATGCCATGCGGCTGGGAAAATTAGGAGAACAGATCGTAGTGAAAAGCCCTCGGGCATTTGAACAACTCCGGTTCCGGGGATATGAGACAGCAGACCGCGAAGAGTATTATCCTTTGAAGGCACATCGTGATCAGATGGCCAGAAAACAGTATTTTGATAAAGAACGCAACAGACGAATGCCTGATGATATCTACATCATCCACTTGCTGAACGGGGAGGTGAAGAGCGATGATCCACGCTTACGATAGATCATATTTGGAAAAGGCGAGAAGGACCCTCGCTCATATGCTGAATCATGCAGTCCATACGTTCGGGATGGACCTGCAGGACTTCTATGCCCTGTTTCTGATATCGACCATATCCGATCGGTTCCAGACCGGTGACTGTTCTGTCATCGCAGGAAGATCCGGCCAGGAACTGGTCATGATGACGCTGGAGGAGACCAGTTATCCTATACCGGATTCCGGGATCAATGCACTGCCGTCTGTTCATGTGAACGGACGGACCCCGGAATACTGGACCGGCTGGGCACTCGCCTATTTCCAGTGGGAAACTGGGATGTCCTTTGCACAGATCGAGCGATCTGTACCCATTACCGAGATCCGGGACCTTTATCCGGCTTTTCATGAGCTGGATATCCTCCATTTCTGTGACACGATGAGAAGACAGGCTGCGACCAGGAATATGGAGACCCGGCTGAAGTATTATCGAAGAAAGGTTGGGCTAAGCCAACGGCAGCTTGCAGAAAATGCAGATATCCCCGTCCGGACTATCCAGCAGTATGAACAGCGTCAGAAGAATATCAACAAGGCACAGGCAGAGTATCTGATCCGCCTGGCTTCTGTGCTTGGATGTTCGGAGCGGGAACTCATGGAAGAGCAAGTCTGAGAGTGAAATCACTTTTTCATTGACACATGACCTTTCTCCAATTAAAGTATAAGGAGTAATGCAATTCACGTTTGGAAAGGCGGAAAAAGAATGAATATTGTATGTTTGGATATGGAAGGCGTCGTCGTCCCTGAGATCTGGATCGAGTTCTCGAAAGTCAGCGGAATCCCGGAACTGAAGAGGACCACGAGAGACGAGCCCGACTATAACAAGCTGATGTACTGGAGACTGGACATCCTGAAAGAGCACGGACTCGGACTGAAGGAGATCCAGGATGTCATCGCACAGATCGACCCGCTGCCGGGCGCCAAAGAATTTCTGGATGAACTGCGCACCATCGTGCCGGTGATCATCCTGAGCGACACGTTCGAGCAGTTCGCTTCTCCGCTCATGAAGAAGCTGGACTGGCCGATGCTCATGTGCAATACGCTGGAAGTCGCAGAAGATGGAACCATCACGGACTTCACCATGCGCTGCAAAGACTCCAAGCTGACGACCGTCAGAGCCCTTCAGTCGATCGGTTACGATACGATCGCCAGCGGCGACAGCCACAACGATCTGGACATGATCCTGGCAAGCAAGGCAGGATTCCTGTTCCGCAGCACGGATGCGATCAAAGCGGAGTATCCGCAACTGCCGGCTTTCGAGGAGTATGACGAACTGCTGGCTGCGATCAAGGCAGCACTGTAATCAGCAAACACCAGGCCTTCGCCCGCAGGGCGGGGGCCTTCATTTTTGCCAGAGTGTCGATAATCATCCTCTGGCAAAACTAAAGGAGAACGACAATGAACAAGAGATCCATGCAGCCGGGCACCATGCTGTGCCCCACCCCGGTCGTCCTGGTATCCTGCCGGGATCAGGACGGAAAAGATAATCTGATCACCATCGCCTGGACGGGCATCATCAACTCCGAACCGCCCATCACATATATTTCTGTGCGGAAATCCCGGTTCTCCCATCACATCATTCAGGAATCCGGGGAGTTCGTCATCAATCTGACCACGGAAGAGATCGCGAAGGAAG
>OMSP01000258.1 GCA_900313775.1 uncultured Eubacteriales bacterium | reverse complement strand
GGTGTTCTTCATGTTCGTGGGAGCGATCGACAAGATAAGAGGAAACAAAAAAGGATACGGCGCGGCCTTTGACGAAGGCTTCAACGCGATGGGACCCCTGGCTATCGCAATGGTCGGGGCAATAGCCGCGGCGCCGGTACTCTGCATACTGCTTGAACCGGTTCTGACTCCCATATACGAATTCTTCGGAGCCTCGCCTGCAGTCTTCGCGACTACTCTTCTTGCCGCCGATATGGGCGGATACCCGCTGGCGGTCTCCCTGGCAGGCGGTGACACGGCAGTCGGAATGTTCGCGGGTCTCATAGTCGGAACGACCATGGGATGCATCATCCTGTTTGACATACCCCTTGCGCTTTCGATAATCAAAGGCAAGCAGGACCGCTCGATACTTGCCTGCGGGATCCTGCTCGGGCTGGTAACGGTCCCCCTGGGATGTCTGGCGGGTGGCGCGTGCATGGCGGCAACCCCCTATAAATTAAGTTTTCTGACCCTTGTTCAGAACACGATCCCTGTCACCATAGTCGCGGTGATAATCGCTGCCGGACTCTGGTTCATTCCTACAAAAATGATGAACGGATTCACCAAATTCGGCACCGGTGTGACCGCAGTCATCGCGATCTGCGTCTGCATTGCGGTATTACAGTACCAGACAGGTATCAGATTCCCGCTTTTGGATAAGATGATAACCGAAGATCCGGCTACAGGCGTTGCGCCCCTTCAGAATGCGCTGCTGATAATAGGAAACATCGCGCTGGTTCTGATAGGCGCCTTCCCGATGGTCGAATGGGTCAAAAAGGCTTTCAAAAAGCCTCTTGGAGCTCTCGGCAGAAAACTGGGGATGGACGAGATCGGATGCGCAGGTATGATCGCGAATCTCGCCAACAATATACCGGTGTTCACCATGTTCCATGAAATGAGCAACAGGGGCAAACTGATAAATGCGGCCTTTGCCACGTGCGCCGCTTTTGCGCTCGGTGATCATCTGGGATTTGCGGCCAGCATAGATAAAGATATGATAGTGCCCGTAATAGTAGCAAAACTCGTCTGCGGCGTGACAGCCGTAGCGCTGGCGATTCTTCTTTCCAACAAACTTCTCAGGAAAGCCGGAGTAGATGAAGAACATCTGTAGAAAAGATAAATAACGTTAGAAAAAGGACGGCGCATTGCCGTCCTTTGTTTTTGCCTTAATTCAAATCTCTTTCTGATCTGCCGGATCCTACTCTGGAGGCTAAAGCATGCTTCGTATTTCCTCTTCGGTGTGTTCCAGCAATTTGATGAATTCTCTGGAGGATACCCTCAGGGCACCCTGGGTCCACACGTTCTGCTGGACCAGTTCATCTGAGGTGACTACGTATATCTGCCCTTCCTTTGCCTTGCCTGCCATTCTGCCTATCCTGACATCGGCCGATTCATTTGCCGCCGTGTAGATCACATCGACTACACTGTGTTTTTCTTTGCTCCCGTCCCCGGGCACTACTTTGTACGCGTCGAAGATAACGCTGACCTTAAAGCCTGTGTAGCCGGCATAGTTGATCAGCCGTTCGACCAGACTGTCTCTCGCCGAACCTATATCCTTATCCGCAAGTTCTTTGAGATGACTGTCTGAAAAAATCAGATTGTATCCGTCTATCAGAATCAGAGTGCCGTCATTCGCTTCAGGTTTCTTTTTTTCGTGCTGCGCCCTTATCTGTTTATTGCGTTCCTGCCTGCGGGCGGATTCCTCCTCAGAGATATCTTCTCCTGCGCTGAAATCCATTTCCTTTTTCTCTATATGATGCCTGTTCTTTACAGGTCCGTAAGTCCTTTCAAATATCTTCTCAAGTTCTTTTTCGGCAGCGATCCTCCGTCTTTCAGCCTCTTTCGCATCTATCTTTCCGCCAAAAAACGCTTCCCCCGGAGCTCCTGTTTTCATGCTGCGCGAGGCCGCGCCGTACACGTCATTCTGCCCTGCTCCGCTTTTATCCTTTTTCAGCACGCCGGCAAGATGCATGTGCTCCGGCACCTCATCCCAGGGAACTATGTCGCTTCCCTTATGATTCACGAATACTGAATCCGCCGGGTTATTGACGTCACGCTCAGCCACGTAGCCGGTTTCATCTATAACTTCATCCGCGTTGTGGCAGACATCATACCCCCGCTGGGTCATGGTCAATCTGCCTGTTCCGGATGTGTAAGCGATCAGAGTCCTGTGATAGGCTGCCATCAGTTCAGAAGGAGCTTTTCCCCTGATGACGGCAGTATCCCCCTTTTGTTCAAGACTGTCCTGGCTTGCGCCCATCTGATTTATATCTGTCAGCGCCCTGCCTGAATTCTGCGCGGGGAGCTCTATCTCGTACTCGCACCAGGGTTCAAGGAGAAGGGCTTTTCCATCCCTTTTCGCCTGCATCAGCGCGTTCCTTACAGCTCTGTAGGTAGCTTCTCTGAAGTCCCCTCCTTCGGTGTGCTTGTCATGGGCTCTTCCCGCAGCCAGACTTATCTTCACATCGGTGACGGGAGCACCGGTAAGAACTCCTGTGTGCTCCTTCTCTGCCAGATGGGTCAGTATCAGTCTCTGCCAGTTAACCGCCAGATCGTCCTCAGGCACATCGCTGGTAATCACTACGCCGCTTCCTCTTTCGCCGGGTTCTATGATCAGATGTACCTCGGCATAATGTCTGAGGGGCTCAAAATGTCCTACGCCTTCATATGTTCCCGATATGGTTTCAAGATACAGCACGCTGCCTGAT
>OMSP01000259.1 GCA_900313775.1 uncultured Eubacteriales bacterium | reverse complement strand
TTGTCTTCCGCGTTCTGCTCTTTCAGCTGGCTTGTAAGGTTGGAGAGCATACCGCCCGGAACCTGATACAGCAGCGTCTTGATGTTGACACCCATATTCTTCGGATTGAGCAATCCGGACTCCAGAGCCTCGTCGCGGATCGGACGGAAGTGATCGGCGATCTCCGCAAGCAGAGTCTGATCAAATCCGGTATCGTACGGAGTGCCCTTGAATGTCTCGACCATAACTTCCGTAGCCGGCTGGGATGTGCCCAGTGCAAACGGTGACATAGCGGTGTCGATGCGGTCCACGCCGGCCTCAACAGCCTTCAGGTATGTCATGGATGCCACACCTGATGAATAATGTGTATGCAGGTCGATCGGGATCGACACTGTCTCTTTCAATGCTGAGATCAGCTCCGTTGCCTTGTAAGGCAGAAGCAGACCGGCCATATCTTTGATGCAGATTGAATCTGCGCCCATATCCTCGATGCGTTTTGCCAGATCAAGCCAGTACTCAAGAGTATAAGCTTCACCGAGCGTATAAGACATCGCGACCTGCGACTCCGCACTCTCCTTTGCCGCGGCGTTGACAGCGGTCTGCAGGTTGCGGATATCATTCAGGCAGTCAAAGATACGAATGACATTGATGCCGTTTGCAACTGATTTCTGCACGAAATACTCGACAACATCATCCGCATAGGGACGATAACCCAGAATATTCTGGCCGCGGAAGAGCATCTGCAGCTTGGTATTCTTGAAACCATCACGGAACTTGCGCAGTCTGTCCCAGGGATCTTCATGCAGGAAACGGATGCAGGAATCAAATGTCGCTCCGCCCCAGCACTCCACTGAGTAGTAACCGACCTTGTCCATTTTATCGACGATCGGGAGCATCTGCTCTGTCGTCATACGCGTCGCGATCAAAGACTGATGCGCGTCTCTAAGGATGGTCTCTACGATCTGAACAGGCTTTTTCTGAACGTTATTATCAGCCATCTATATCTACCTCCTATGTATAATTCTCTATCAAACTCCGAAGATCGCCATAAATGTACCGGCCGCGACCGCGGTACCGATAACACCGGCGACATTCGGCCCCATCGCGTGCATCAGCAGGAAGTTGGTCGGATCCTCTCTTGCGCCCTCCTTCTGAGAAACGCGGGCAGCCATCGGGACAGCTGAAACACCGGCTGAACCGATCAGAGGATTCACCCTGCCGTGCGTGAGATGACACATCAGTTTGCCGAGCAGCACACCGGCTGCCGTACCGAATATGAAAGCGACTAGGCCGAGGAAGACGATCTTTAAGGTCGTCGCGTTCAGGAACGCCTCTGCACTGGTCGTAGCGCCGACGGATGTACCGAGCAGGATGACGACGATGTACATCATCGCATTGGAAGCTGTCTCCTGCAGCTGGCGGACCACACCGCTCTCACGGAAGAGGTTGCCGAGCATCAGCATACCGACCAGCGGAGCTGTGGACGGGAGGATCGAGCATACCACGATCGATACGATGATCGGGAAGAGGATCCTCTCAAGCTTGGAGACCGGACGGAGCTGTGCCATCTTGATCTGACGCTCTTTTTTGGTTGTAAGCAGACGCATGACCGGCGGCTGGATCACGGGAACCAGAGACATATAGGAATATGCCGCCACCGCGATCGGCCCCAGTATAGCCGTCTGTTGCAGTTTACCGGCCAGGAAGATCGAAGTCGGGCCGTCGGCACCGCCGATGATCGAGACAGCCGCTGCTGCCTTATCGGAGAAGCCGAGCGCCATCGCTCCGAAGTAGGCCATATAGATACCAAACTGAGCCGCCGCTCCCAGCAGGAAGCTGACGGGGTTGGCGATCAGGGGACCGAAGTCCGTCATGGCTCCGACACCCATAAAGATCAGCGAGGGGAGGATAGCCCACTCATCCAACCTGAAGAAGAAATGAAGTAATCCTTCTGTGCCTGATGCTGATTTCTCTGCAGTGGCAATGATGTCCGGGTAGATATTGACCAGGAGCATACCAAACGCGATAGGTACGAGCAGCAAAGGCTCGAAATCGTGTCTTATCGCCAGCCAGAGGAAAAAGCACGCGACAGCAATCATGATGACGTTACCGAATGTCACATTCAGGAATGCTGTCTGGTGCACAAGATTACTCAATGTATTTGAAATATAATCCATCTTGTGACCTCCTGATAAATAATGACAATCAGTTCAGTGTAGCGAGGACTGTACCTGCCTCAACCGGATCGCCTGCCGCACAATCGATGCTGGCAACCGTGCCGTCCTGCGGAGCGACCTGCGGAATCTCCATTTTCATCGCTTCGACAATAATGACTGTGTCGCCGGCCTTGACCGCATCGCCGACATTCGCCACGATCTTGAAGACCTTACCGGCTGCACCGGCTTTGATCTGGATGCCGCCTGCGCCTGCTGCGGGAGCCGCTGCCGGAGCTGCCGGAGCTGCGGGAGCTGCTGCCGGAGCCGGAGCTGCGGGAGCCGCCGCCGGAGCCGCGCCGCCCTTCTCGTCTACTGTCACATCATAAGCTGTTCCGTTAACTGTAATTGTATATTGTTTCATTGATTAGTCTCCTTCCATCACCGACGCATTTAACGGTGTTTGCGTACAATCTTTCTGACGAAATAACCACTGGTATCCTGTCCGCTCTCCTCAGCGTATGCCGCGATGGCCGCCGCGATGACAGCCTGGATCTCCGTGCTGTCTGCTGCCGGAGCCGCCTTGACGGCAGCCGGAGCCTCTGCGGGCGCAGCCGCTGCGGGAGCTTTCTTCTTACCCGTATCCACGCCGGGAAGGAATTTGAACAGGGAAATAACGCACATGATAATGATCAGAACGACAAACACGGTACCCATGCCAAGAATGGTATTCAGACCCGCTTTCTTGAGCACTTCGCTCCGCGCATAATCGCCGTTGACCGTCATGTTTTTGAGCACAGAGTCCTCTGTCTCGAATGACAGGATGACATCTGCGTCACGATCTTTGAACTTCGCCTTGAACGTTGCGGTAGTCGTAGAGCCCTTTTCCTCGATCTCCGGTTCCATGTCGATGCTCTCGAAATCGCCCAACTCGTTGTTGGCGGCGATCCAGGCATCTACCATGCCCATGAAGTCCTCGGTCTTGGTGTCGCTCAGGTCGACCATATTGCCGCTGGCGTCCGCACCTCCGAGAGAAGCGACCGTACTCTCCTGCTGGAATTCCGGCGCCTCGCGAAAGCTCTCCAGCGACTCAACGCCGGCGCTTTGGAACAACGTCATGACATACTGTGCTTTAGACTTGATCACGTCAGTATCAGCCTTAGCGGCTTCCTTACCGCATCCGCTGAACGCGAAGAGGGTCAGCACCAATGCCATGATCAATACGATTCTTTTCTTCAATGCTTTCACCTCTCCTATTTGACTACATGTTTCTTGTACGGACGCTCTTCCTGCTTGGTCATAAGCATATCAAAAGCGCCGATGATGTATTTTCTGGTCTCAGCCGGATCGATCAGCGTGTCGACATAGCCGCGTGCCAGAGCAGAAGCTGCGGAGCAGAGCTTCTCGTCATACTCAGCTTTCTTTTCAGCGATCGTGTCGGCATCCGCATCCGGATTGAGTATCTTGGCCGCCATCTCAGCGTCCATCATGCCAACTTTGGCATCCTTCCAGGCATAGACCATGTCTGCGCCGAGAGCGCGGGAATTC
>OMSP01000278.1 GCA_900313775.1 uncultured Eubacteriales bacterium | reverse complement strand
GTGCTCATGAAAGGCACTGTCAAGACAAGCAAGGTCATCTATTACACCAATAAGAAGACCGGCGTTATCTACGGTATCCGCCTGCGCACACCGGCCCTCTGCCAGCGCCCGAAGTTGCCGACCGGATGCGAGATCGTCTCCTGGACGATGATGGCCAATTATGCCGGAGTCAAGATCAGCAAGATCAAGGCCGCCAAGGTCATGCCCAAAAACCGGAATCCCAACAAAGGATTCTCGGGAAGCCCGTTCAGGACCCGTGGCGGAGGAATGGTCGTCTGGCCGGCCGGTCTGATGAAGATGACCGGAAAATATCTCGGCAACGCCGTCAATATGACCGGAAGTTCCATGAGCCGCCTGCAGAACAAACTGCTGAGCGGACATGTCGTCTGCGTATGGGTCCGCGGACTGGACGGCTTCATGTCCCACACGATCGCCGTCACCGGCTACGATAAAAAGAGAATCTATTACAACGACCCGTGGACCGGCAAGGCCTCATCCATGAAGAGGAAGACCTTCTTAAAGAAATGGAAGAGACACCGCCGCCGCGCACTGAGCTGGTAAACAAATACAAAGAAAAAAGACCGCCCTATCGGCGGTCCTTTCTTATGCTCTTCCTTCGTTGAATGCCCTCATCATATCCTCCGTGAGCGACAAACGATCCGGCTGCAAAGGGACCTCTCCCCGCGGGGCCCATATGGCCTCACCCAGCTCGTTGTAATCGATCTTCACAGACGGATCTCCGTCGACATCACAGAAGAATCCTGTCAGCACATCATCGGCTATGCCCCAGGGCTGAGACTTGTAGTACCTGATATTTTTGACATGCAGACCGACTTCTTCCATCACCTCGCGCGCCACACACTCCTCCAGCGTCTCGCCGATCTCGACAAACCCGGCGACCAGCGCGTAATAAGGCAGCGGTCTGTCGCTGTATCTGGTAACAAGAAGGGACTCTCCATTGGTCACCCCGATGATGACCGCCGGCATGATCCGCGGATATGTGCGGAAGCCACAGGCCGGACAGACCAGGGCCCGCTCATCATCGGCATGGATAAACTCATTTCCGCAGCAGCCGCAGTACCGGTGTGTCCGGTACCAGTGAGTCAGATGCTTCCCCGTCGCGATGGCAAACATCATCTCTTTCGGAACAGTCCGCTCACTCCTCGATCGCCAGATCTCGACATAGTCATATCCTTCCGGCACACCGGCTCCGGCGGGAAACAAAAAGAATCCCCTTTCGTCGACAGAAAATAGGTATGTCAGACCGTCTGTATCCGCAAGCTCACTGACCCGCAGATATTTCAGCCCGCCTTCCTCCTCGCGGCAGAGCAGGCTCTGTCCCTTGAAGTCAAAGACAATATCATCCGGCGCAGGTTTCCTGTCCGGATGATACTGATTGTCAAATGTATGTGGTGCGATATCCTGAATCATTACATATTTGCTCCGAGAGCGCGGGCTTCCGCCAGCTTCGCCTCCGGGATATCGTCGCTACCGCAGACAGTCACGACACCGGCATTCTCCCACATCATATAGCCGGCCATATCAGCGAGCTGCCGTTCGGATGCGCCGTAGACACCGGGTGACGCCGAGCAGAGGATTGCCGCGTACTTCTTGATGTTATCGATCGTGCCTGCCGGATAGAATCTCTGGATCGCATCCTCGATCTGTGCGGTCATCGTGAAATAATAGATCGGGCTGGCAAAGAGGATCGCGTCCGCGCTGTAAAGATCCGGATAGATCTTCTGCATGTCGTCCTGCTGGACGCATTTGCCCTCGCCCTTGGTGTGGCAGTACTCGCATGCAAGGCATCCGGCTATCTTCATTTTAGCCACATCACAGACGACCACTTCATGACCGGCTCCCTCGGCTCCCTCCTTGAAGGCAGCCACCATCTGCGCTGTCTTGCCCTTGGCTCTAGGACTTCCGCTAAACACTAAGATCTTCATATAGTCTTCCTCCTTTTTAATCCAGCCGCCTGACTTGCGTCTTATCGGACGCGACAGCTTTCAGATGTTCCTCGTTTACCATGATCCTGACTGCCTGCTGGAGATTCTCGATCTCCACAGTCTGGAATGTCCCGCCGTACTCTCCGTCCCTCGTCCACGAGATATCATCCCATGATTCGAAGACGATCTTGGATGCGCGCAGCTGATAGATGTGTTCAGGATCGAGCTTTCCGGACAGCAGGGAGTTGACGATGAGTCTCATCTCGTTCAGATTTCGCGGATATTTGATCAGCGTCACCTCGAACTGACCGTCATCAAAATACACCTTACTGCCGATCAGACTGCGGAATCCTCCGACAGACTTGGAGTTGGTCACCATGCCGACCACAAAGTCGTCTTCGATGATCTGTTCGTCGCAGGTCACCTTGACATGATACTTCGTGAGTTTGGAGATACGTTTGACACCCTCCATGATATAGGCCGCCTGACCGAAGATGTTTTTCAGTCCCTGATTCGTCTCGTAAGAGACATCCGTAAACAGTCCGAATGCGGCGACATAGACAAAATTCTTGTCATTGAAACGTCCCACATCACAGGGGAAGGGATAACCTTCCACTATCTGGTGCGCAGCTTTCATGATCTGCTTCGGAATACGGAGACTCGATGCGAAGTCGTTGACAGTTCCCGTCGGAATGTATCCGATCGGGATCCGGTCGTTTCTGGCGACCATACCGGCGATTACTCCGTTGATCGATCCGTCGCCGCCGCTGCAGGCGACGATGTCATAGGGGTATTTAAAATTCTTGACTGTCTCATACAGATCGTGATCGAGATTGTTCTGGACCGGTCGGGTCACCACATCATAACCGGCCTTGACGAACAGGTCGAGCACGTCCGATAAATGGTTTTTGATCGTGCCCTTACCCGAATAGGGATTGTACAGGAACAGCATCTGTTTGTTTTTCATGACACCTCTTCCCCCTGAAATGGTTTGGCCAGCGCGCAGAGCTTGCGCAGCCGGTGATTGATACCTGATTTGGAGACCGGCGGAGAAGACATCTCCCCGAGTTCTCCGATCGTCGCGTCCGGATTGTCCAGACGAAGCTGCGCTGTCTCACGCAGACTGTCTGGCAGATCGGCGAGTATCCCCCGCTCCTCCAGTACGCGTATCGCGGCCGCCTGCTTAAGGCCTGCTGCCACGGTCTTGTTGATATTGCCTGTCTCACAGTTCACGCGCCGGTTCACGCCGCCGCGTACTTCCTTTAATATGCGGGCGTTCTCAAAGTTCATCATCGATACGGGCGCGCCCATCATCGTCAGCAGATCCCTGATCTGCCTGCCTTCCTTGATATAGATGACGCAGCTGCCCTTGCGCTGCATCTCCTTGGGTTCCATCCCGCAGACTTCTAAAAGCGAGAGCATCCCGACCGCACTCTCCTCATCAGGACAGGTAATCTCGAAGTGATAGGATCCGGCCGGATCAGACACCGTGCCTGCCGCCACAAAAGCACCCCGTATAAAAGCCCGGATACAGCAGTCTTTTTTCGGGTCGAACCACTCGCTCCGCTCTCCGGAAAATATCTCATACCCGGCCTTCTGCGCCCGCCGGCAGTGTGTCGGCATGCGCGTAACAGATTGAAGTTCTCTTTTGACCCGCGCCGCAAACGACTCCATCAGAACTCTCCCACGAAGCGCACCTCGGGAGTCATCTTCACTCCGCTGTGCTCCTCCACGGTCTTCTGAATATACTCGATGAGTTTGCGGATGTCAGCCGCGCTTGCGTGATCCGCGTTGATGACAAAACCGCAATGTTTGTCGGACACCATCGCGCCACCCAACCTGTAACCTTTAAGGCCGGCCTCCTCGATCAATGCGCCGGCATAATGCCCAGTCGGTCTCTTAAAGGTGCTCCCGGCGCTCGGGAACTCGAGCGGCTGTTTCGAGCTTCTTCTCTCAGCCAGGCGGTTCATCTCGGCGGCGATCTCCTCCGGGTCTCCCTCCTGAAGGGCCAGATTGATCTCGAGCGCATAGAGTTCCTCGTGAGCGAGCACGCTGTCGCGGTAGCCGAAGGCCATCTCCTCGCAGGTGTACTGGGCAAGCCTGCCCTCTCCGTCCATTACGGTCACGGAGGAGACTATGTCTTTCATTTCTCCGCCGTAGGCGCCGGCGTTCATCATCATGGCTCCGCCGATCGTCCCCGGGATGCCGCCGGCAAACTCCATGCCGGCAAGACCGGCTTTCTGCGCCTGTCGCGCGACGGTCGAAAGCAGCGCTCCTGCCTGCGCATATATGCCTTTGCCCTGAATGCTGATCTCGCGGTAATTGTCCAGCAGCTGGATGATCACCCCGCGGTAACCGGCATCAGAGACCAGGAGATTACTGCCGTTGCCGATAAGCATATACGGTATATCCTGCTCGCGGCAGACAGCTGTCACCTGCTGTATCTGATCGATTCCCTGAGGCGTCACCAGATAATCCGCCGGACCTCCCACGCGAAATGTCGTATGGGCTGCCATCGGTTCGTTTACCAGAAGATTATCTGTTCCGACGATTGTCTCTAATCGTTGTTTCATATATATAAAGAAGCTCCTTATCTATGGTTCTACTGTAACGCACTTGCAAACTAAGGTCAAATAGGATATTGTTACCTCATGGATCCTGACATACTTATCAAACTGATCGTTCTTATTATTCTGTTAATACTCTCGGCCCTCTGCTCTTCGGCAGAGACGGCTCTGACCGCTGTCAGTCCGCTGCGCGTCCGCCATCTGTTGGAGGAGCGCCCGGATGACAAACGGGCAAAGGCTCTCCTGGCCATCAGCGAAGAACCCACCAAGATGCTT
>OMSP01000260.1 GCA_900313775.1 uncultured Eubacteriales bacterium | reverse complement strand
GGCACTTGCGAACTTGCGCGTCGGAGTCAAGGTTCGCTTAGCATACTCTCTGTGCGATCTTTCATTGAATCAAAAGGATCTGGTGATCAACGCTCCCAGCGGCAGCTTGCGCCGCAGGGAAGGACGAGTCCGCTCGACGTGACCGGGAGTCCGATCTCGTCCGCGGCCGTCTCACCGCTGCCGATACCTCTGTCACGAAGGGCGGAGGAGAGCAGATAGTGCATAGTAGCCGGTTGCAGACCGGTCGTATAAGAGTTTAACAAGAAAAAGACGGAGTCATCATCGAGCAGCTGAGCGCAGGCTTTGAGCAGATCGAAGATGGCTTCTTCTATTTTCCAGATCTCACCGCCCGGACCGCGTCCGTATGATGGAGGGTCCATGATGATGCCGTCGTATCGGTGACCGCGCCGGATCTCGCGCTTGACGAACTTCATGCAGTCATCGACGAGCCAGCGGACCGGGGCGTCTCCCAGACCGGAGAGCTTTGCATTCTCTTTGGCCCAGCCGACCATGCCCTTGGAGGCGTCGACATGCACGACCTTCGCGCCGGCCTTGGCTGCCGCCAGCGTCGCGCCGCCGGTGTAGGCGAAGAGATTGAGGACGCTGACTTCACGCTCCTGCGCAGCCGCTTTGATCTGTTTGCTCATCCAGTCCCAGTTGACCGCCTGCTCCGGGAAGAGACCGGTGTGTTTGAACTGGAACGGCTTGAGACGGAAGGTCAGATCACCGCAGGCTCCGGGATACCGGACGGACCACGTCTCGGGCAGATCATGGAACTCCCATGAGCCGCCGCCTTTCTTGCTGCGGTGGTAATGCCCGTTCGGCCTTTTCCAGCCCGGATGCTCTTTTGCAGTTGACCAGATGACCTGCGGATCCGGGCGCACGAGGATATAGTCCCCCCAGCGCTCGAGCTTCTCGCCGCAAGAGGCATCCAGTACTTCATAATCTTTCCATTTATCAGCTGTCCACATGCGTATATCATACTCTCTGACTCGCCTGATTGCAATGCAGATGATCTCGTTCCAATGCATACCATGCCGAACACGGTGGCTACCACTCGCTCGGTCTGCGCACCTATCTGCAGCGCGCTTCGTCGGCGAGTAAAGATTACCTCCTCAGCGCGCGCAAGGTGCGGACCGAGCTCACACGCCACCTATGGTTCGACACGGTACGCATGGAAACGGGAGCCGACATTGCAATTCATTCGTCGTAGGGGTATGATAGGCGAGGAAGGAATTGGAAGGACGGTAACACGTCCGTCTGTTGAGAAAGGGAGTAATGATTATGGAAAAGAAACTGTATAAATCCGGCACGGATAAAGTGCTGGCCGGTGTATGCGGCGGCCTTGGCGAATACTTCGGTGTCGACCCGACACTGATCCGTCTCGGCTGGATCGTGTTCAGCGCGATCGGAGGATCCGGACTGCTCGCCTATATCATTGCGGCGCTCGTCATGCCGAACGCACCGACAGACATCTGAAGCAGGAAACAGACAGGCAATGCGGCATCATGAGTAAATGCCGCTGACTGTGGAACAAGTAATGGTTACAGCGCACAATGCGCGAAGAACAATAAGCAAGGAGGAACGAAAATGAAAAAGTATGTGTGTACAGTATGCGGTTATGTGTACGATGAGGCTGCAGGCGATCCCGATAACGGCATCGATCCGGGCACGAAGTTCGAGGATCTTCCGGACGACTGGGCATGCCCGCTCTGCGGCGTAGGCAAAGATGATTTCGAGGAGGAGTAAGAAGTAATGTTTGACATCAAAGCCGTAAAAGAAAGAGGCAGAATGGCATTCAAGGCCAATTACTGGCCCTGCGTCATCGTTGGACTGATCCTGACGATCGCGTACGCGGTCTTTGGTGGATATTCGGGCGCCCAGGGAAAAGATGCGTCCGAGCAGTCGGCACAGGAGGCGGCCAACGCGTTTAACGGACTCAGCTCCAAGGAGCAGACTGCTGTGATCGCGATCGTCTTAAGCGCCCTCGCAGTGATTTCGGTCATCATGTTCCTGGTCGAGATCTTCGTGCTCAATCCGCTCAAGGTCGGAGGGCTTCATTTCTTCAAGACCAATCTGAACGACCCGGGCACAAAGGTCGGAACGATCAAGGAGGGATTCGGTAACTACGGACATGTATTCGGCACGATGTTTCTCACGGATCTGTTCACATTGCTGTGGGCGCTGCTGCTGATCGTTCCGGGTCTCATCAAGGCCTATTCTTACAGGATGGTGCCTTACCTGATCAAGGATCATCCGGAACTCTCGGCGACCGACACGATCACTCTGTCCCGTAAGATGATGGACGGCAACAAGTGGAGGACGTTCGTGATGGACCTGTCCTTCCTCGGATGGATCCTTCTCGGAGCTGTCACATTCGGTCTGGTCAACCTGTTCTGGACCAGTCCGTATATGTACAGTACCGGCGCCGCGCTCTATGACGAGTTGAAGGCGAAGCAGGTCTGAACAGGACGGACACAGAAGCATTTCACAGGGGCTGCCTTATGGCAGCTCCTTTTGTCTTGTTTTTTCTATAATATTTAAGCGTTTTTCCTTGACAAAGATGCGCCCGCATGGTACATTTGAGTCCGCGAAAGGGGCTAAGGCCTTTTTTTAATGCTGCAAAAAACAGCGGTAAGCTTTGAGAAAGGTACAAAAAATGCGCACAAGAATCACATTAGAATGCACAGAGTGCAAGCAGAGAAACTACAATACCACGAAGGATAAGAAAGAGCATCCGGAGCGTATGGAGACGATGAAGTACTGCCGTTTCTGCCGCAAGCACACACTGCATAAGGAAACCAAGTAATGGCTGCCAAGACAGAAAAGAAAACCGGCTTTTTCCAGGGCGTTAAAGGCGAGTTCAAAAAGATCGTATGGCCGAAGCGTGATCAGCTGGTCAAAGAGACGATCGCGGTGTCGCTCGTGACACTCGCGCTCGGTGCGATCATCAAGCTGGTCGATATGGTCATGCAGACCGGCATCGCCATTCTGATCAGGTAATCGGAGGTAGATATGGCAGAAGCGAGATGGTATGTCGTACATACATATTCCGGTTACGAGAACAAGGTAAAGGCCAATCTCGAGAAGACCATCGCGAACCGTCACTTAGAGGACGAGATCCTGGAGGTGCGCATTCCGATGCAGGATGTCGCCGAGTATAAGAACGGCACGAGGAAGCTGGTCGAGAAGAAGATGTTCCCCGGTTATGTCATGATCAATATGGTCATGAATGATGACACATGGTTCATCGTGCGCAATACGCGCGGGGTGACCGGATTTGTCGGTCCGGAGGGCAAGGCCGTTCCGCTGACTGAGGACGAGATGCGTCCCTACGGCGTCAGACCGGAACATATCGAGACAGACTATAAGGTGGGTGATTCCATCATGGTGGTCGAAGGCGCCTGGGAAGGCAACTCCGGCATAGTGCAGGCAGTTAACCCGTCCAAGGAGACAGTGACGATCAACTTTGAGCTGTTCGGACGCGAGACACCTGTCGAGATCTCGTTCCTCGAGATCAAGAAACTGTAACAGTGGGAGGGTTCATCCCGACAGTACCACAAGGAGGTATTACAAATGGCTAAGAAAATCGAAGGTTACATCAAACTCCAGATCGAAGCCGGCAAAGCGACGCCGGCACCGCCGGTAGGACCGGCGCTCGGTCAGTACGGCGTGAACATTGCTGATTTCACGAAGCAGTTCAACGCGCAGACAGCCGACAAGGGCGATCTGATCATCCCGGTCGTTATCACGGTCTACAGTGACAGAAGCTTTTCCTTCATCACTAAGACACCCCCGGCAGCGGTCCTGATCAAGAAGGCCTGCAAGATCCAGTCCGGATCTGGCGAGCCCAACAAGACCAAAGTCGCGACGATCACCAGGGCACAGCTCGAGGAGATCGCAAAGGCAAAGGAGCCGGATCTGAACGCGGCCAATCTGGACAATGCGGTCAGCATGATCGCAGGTACCGCGCGCAGCATGGGAGTGACAGTAGAAGATTAACAACCAGTGGGAGGCCAAGTCCGTTAGAACCACAGGGAGGAAATATAAATGAAACACGGTAAAAGATATTTAGAAAGCGCAAAAGCAATCAACAGAGATAATCAGTACGAGCTGGAAGAGGCAGTCGCTCTCGTTAAGCAGAACGCGACAGCCAAGTTCGACGAGACGATCGAAGCTCATATCAGGACCGGCTGTGACGGCCGTCATGCCGATCAGCAGATCCGCGGTTCCGTCAGCCTGCCGCACGGCACCGGTAAATCCGTGCGCGTGCTTGTCTTCGCGAAGGACGCGAAAGCCGATGAGGCCAAGAACGCAGGCGCCGATTTTGTCGGAGCAGAGGAACTCATTCCGAAGATCCAGAACGAGGGATGGCTTGACTTTGATGCAGTTATCGCGACACCGGATATGATGAGCGTCATCGGACGCCTCGGCCGCATCCTCGGCCCGAAGGGCCTGATGCCCAACCCCAAGGTCGGTACCGTGACGATGGATATCGAGAACGCGGTCAAAGACATCAAGGCCGGTAAGATCGAGTACCGTCTGGACAAGACCAATATCGTCCATGTGCCGGTCGGCAAGGCTTCCTTTGATCAGGAGAAGCTGGTCGACAACCTGAACGCTCTGTTCGACGCGCTGATCAAGGCTCGTCCGGCAGCAGTCAAGGGTCAGTATCTGAAGAGCATCACTCTGACCTCTACCATGGGCCCGGGCGTCAAGATCAGTCCCGCGAAGGTCATGCAGCAGGGATGATAGACAGAGCCGATCAAGTTTACGGCTATTGATTTGACATCAATAAATACATATGTTAGTATGCTTTTTGCAATTAACTGCCGAAGACAGCCGGTGTCCTTAGGGACGTAAGATCTGGAGACAGACGCCTGCCGAGGAAGTGATTCGATTTCATACGAATTGATTTCGCCTCATTGTGTCTTCACGGCACAATGAGGTTTTTTCGCATTTAGTTGCAAAGACTAAATAAAAGAAGGAGGAAAGCAAATGGCAAAAGTTGAATTGAAGCAGCCGATCATCGATGCGATCGCAGCGGACGTTGCCGACGCCAAGTCTGTCGTGCTCGTTGACTATCGCGGACTGACGGTTGCCCAGGACACTCAGCTGCGCAAGGAAATGCGTGAAGCCGGCATCACCTACAAAGTGTACAAGAACACGATGATGCGCCGCGCATTTGAGGGCACTGACTTTGCCGGCCTGGATCCGTATCTGGAAGGACCGAGCGCCATCGCTATCTCAAACGATGATGTCACGGCTCCGGCCCGTTTACTGGCCAAGTTCGCAAAGACAGCCGATGTGCTGGAGTTCAAGGCCGGTGTCGTAGAGGGAGAACTCTATGATGTCGACGGACTCAAGGAGCTGGCGGCTATCCCGTCGAGAGACGAACTGCTCGCAAAACTGTTTGGCAGCCTGCAGTCACCGATCGCCAACTTCGCACGCGTCCTGAAGCAGATCGCTGAGAACGGCGGCGAGGCAGCTCCGGCGGAGGAGAAGGCTGAAGAGGCTCCGGCAGAGGAGGCCAAGGCTGAAGAAGCTCCGGCAGAGGAGGCCAAGGCTGAGGCAGCTCCGGCAGAGGAGACTAAAGAAGAGGAAGCTAAGACAGAAGAGACACCCGCAGAAGAGGGTAAGGAGGAATAAAAATGGCTAAAATGACTACAGAAGATTTTATTGCGGCTATCAAGGAATTATCAGTTCTCGAGCTCAATGACCTGGTCAAGGCATGTGAGGAAGAGTTTGGCGTATCCGCGGCAGCGGGTGTCGCAGTCGTGGCAGCAGGCCCGGCAGAAGCAGCTGAAGAGAAGGATGAGTTTGATGTCGAGCTTCAGGGCGTCGGCGACAGCAAGGTCAAGGTCATCAAGATCGTCCGCGAGGTCACCGGTCTTGGTCTTAAGGAAGCTAAAGATCTTGTCGACAGTGCTCCGAAAGTTGTCAAGGAAGCCGTCTCCAAGGCTGAGGCTGAGGAGCTTAAGGCTAAACTTGAGGAAGTCGGCGCAACAGTCGAGCTCAAGTAATACAGCTTTATTCGAGGTATACAGCAGGGCTGTCCGGAAGGACAGCCCTGTTATTGTTTCCCGAGTTGTTTTCTTGACAAACTCGGGAAGGTATCTATAATAATAGACGATGAATCCATAGGATTTTTCAATGATTTATTGTAACGGAATGATCAGTAAGGTGCCGGGGAACCATGGATTTTAAGCAGATAGAGGCATTCGTCAATGTCGCCCGATACAAGAGCTTCAGCAAAGCTGCGGATGCTATGTTTTTTACACAGCCTACGATCAGCGCACATGTTGCGGCGCTGGAAAACGAACTAGGACAAAAACTGTTCAGGCGCCGCGGACGTGAGATCACATTGACACCGGCGGGGGAGAAGTTCTATCCCCGCGCGCTGGAGATGGTCAATCTGCGCGCGAACGCCATCCGCGAGATGGCAGTACCGGATCAACAGACACCCATCATCAGGATCATGTCCTCATCCATTCCGTCTATTGTCTTTCTTCCCGAAGTCCTCAGCGAATTCAGGGATATTCATCCGGATGTACTCTATATGGTCGATTCATCCGATACGCAGACTGTGCTGGACGATATTGCCCAACAGCGGGGAGATATCGGATTTGTCGGTGATTATAAAGAGAGGGCAGACCTTGTATTTCATGAGATATTCTCTGATCACATGCTGATGGTCGC
>OMSP01000264.1 GCA_900313775.1 uncultured Eubacteriales bacterium | reverse complement strand
GTCTTGGCCTTCTTGGCGACTTTCACCTTGATGGTCTTGACTTTGGATCCCTTCAGCGAACCCTTGACGGATTTCTTGGTCAGCTTCTTGCTCTTGATAATGAGTGTATTGACATTTGTCTTCCTGAATGCTCCCTTGCTGATCTTCTTTACTTTCTTATCAAGGGTAAATGTTTTGACATACTCACTCTTGCCGCCTGCTGCCTTGATCGCTTTGGCTACTGCGGCCGCATTGACTGTCTTAGCGCTAACGGTGACTGTCTTGACACTCTTTGCCGGATCTGCTGCGGGCGGTTTTGTCTCTTCCTCGCCTATGAAGACAACTTTATGACAGTGCCTGCTGACACCATTCTCTTTACCGTGATACCGGTCCTCATTAAAAGCCATATGGCTGCGGTTCCTGCTGTAGAGCTCGACCACGCCGCTTCCGTTCTTGCCCTTGTTGCTGTAGAACGGATCTACTCCCATATCTTTCAGACTGTTTGGTAAAGTCACTTCTTCGAGCAGCGCTTCCTTAAATGCGTATTTGCCGATATACTCAACACCTTCGCCGAACGTGAGACGCTTGAGCGTACTCTCCTTGAAGGTTCCCTCGAAGGCAGAGTCCTCGATCACCTTGACATTACCCGGTATATGCAGGGAAGTCAGATGGTGCAAATGGAATGCTTTCTTGCCGATCCTGGTCACCGATGACGGGATCTCCAGTTCTTCAAGTCTTGCTCCCGCAAAGGCCTCCTCTCCGATCTCCGTCACCGTGTTCGGGATCTCCAGTTCATACATGAATATATTCATCGAGAAGCATCCCTGCGGTATCTTGGTCACATTTTCAGACAATGTGAGGAAGAAGATATTGTTCATGGCAAAAGCACCGCCGCCGAGCTCGTTCACCGTGTTCGGGATCTCGACTGTCACCAGATGATTGCCGTGGAAGGCGCTTGTGCCTATCGCATGCAGATTCTTCGCGGACTCCAGATCGACCGCCTTCAGATTGTTGTATTCAAACGCGCAGTTGCCGATCCTCTCGATCCTCTCGGGGAATACCATCCTCTGAATGCCGTAGGGTGAATTGCAGTCGAATTTCTGCATGGTCACTTCACCCTCCCCGGTAGTCTCATTGTAGAGTTCCAGCTGAAAGGCATTATCCGCGATCTCCGTGATATATACATCGCTGTCGTAGGAGGCTTTGTCAGGCATGACCATGGTGGGGTAGGTCTCGCGCAGCGCATATTCTTTCCGCTTTTCTTCGCCCTGCTCACTCCAGCCTGTGATCGACTTCTGGTCATCACTATAAGTGAAGTCATCATAATCCCAGCCGGTGCCGACCATCTTGTCGTAAACGACGCGGTGACCTGCGCCGTTGACAGCTATACTCTCATAACCGTCTGTGCCCCTGGCCTGAGCAGCGTGCGACGTCCTCAGATCGACCGGTTTTCCGTCACTGCGCCCTTTTCCAAGCCAGTCGACAAACGCTGTCGAAGCAAGCGACTTGAGAGACTTCGGGATCTCCACGGAATCGAGTGCGGTCTGCCCGAAAGCCTCCTCTCCGATCTCTTCAAGACCCTCATGCAGGATCAGCTTCTGAGGAAGAGGTGTTATGCCCTCCTGCCTGACCTCGAAAGCTCTGTCTCCGATCTTCTTGACACCGGCAGGAATCTCAAGCTCTTTAATCTGATGATTCTGGAATGCATTTTCTCCTATTTCCACCAGCGAATCCGGCAGAGTCAGATTGACGATATGCAGCCCAGTGAAGGCATTCTTACCGATCTTGGCGACGCCGTCAGGGATGACCAGATCCTTTACCTGATCATTTGTTACATTGGTCACGAATACTCCCTCGGGGATCTCTGTCAGACCCTGAGACAAAGTGATCGTCTTGATCCCGTAATTGGAACTGAATGAAGCGGGCTCCAGACTGCTGATCGTATCGGGGATCTCGATATGCTCGATAGCGCAAGTGTTAAATGCGCGCGTCTTTATCGTCGTAATAGTCGGCGCGAACTCGACACCTTTTATCACCAGCGGATGGTCAGGTGTGGCGGTACCCTGTTCTCCGCAGTATCCTGTGAATGCAGCTTCACCGACAGTCGTGATAACTGTGCCGTCATTGCTCTTTCCGGGCAGAGATATATAAGGATCAACTGCCAACTTGGCTTCGCCGTCTTCGCTGAAGCCGGTGATCGTATTCTCTGTGAAAGTGAAATGTCTCACTCCCCAGGGCGCTGCCTCCGGCGGAATCTCGCCGAACACTATATCCTGGCACGTCGATGTGCCGGCTGATTTATAACTGAGCGCAGAACCGGTCTCGGTCAATTTGTACAGACGTACAACGCCTGCTTCATCATTTGTTCCGGGATTGTCCACAAACGCCGTGCCGTCCAGAACATCCAGATTGTCGGGAACCTGGAGGGACTTCAGCTCATTGTCCGCGAATGCCCGCGTCGCGATGGTGAGATCCTGTTCTCCCCCATTGGCGAATTCCAGGCTGGCTATGCTGTTGGATGCAAAGCTCTCTTCTCCGACTGTTACAAGAGATTTCGGAAGCGTCACTTTGACAAGCTTATTCTCCTTGAAAGCACAGCTGCCGACTATCTCGATCCCTTCCTCCATCTCAAGCCGGGTAAGATCGTTACCGGTGAAAGCACCCTCTCCGATATACTTGATCGACCCGGCAGGGATACTCAAATCTGTCAGCTTTTTATCTTCGAGCGATGCGAAAGCATTTGGTCCCACTGCCTCGACATCGTCGCCGTTGTCATCCGTCTGGGGAAGCGTGACTGCCGTATTGATCGTGAGCTTTTCCAAACCGTGCTCTGAGAAACCTGTCACAGCGCGGACCGTTCCCGCACCCGGCATCTGAACATCTCCGTATTCAAAATCTTCGGCCGCCCATTTATTCGGGTCTCCGAGATATATCTTGTGCCATTCGGAATCCGGGAAGTTTTCTTTGTCATTGTACTGTTCTTCCGTCGGCACAAAGACCCGGGTGATGAGCGGATTGTTGACAGCGTGTCCCGTTCCCTCCCAGTCAGTATCAACCTTTGCAAAGGTGTTTTCAGGAAGAGACTGAACGGTAGACGGCAAGACGACATTCTCGATCTTCTTGTTGCGGAACGCAAACCTGCCGATCGTCTCAAGGCCCTCATGCAGAGTCAGTATCGTCGGTGTCTGCAGATAATTTTTGGTAGAAAAAGCGAATCTGCCGATACTCTTGACGGAAGCCGGGATCTCGATCGTTTCAAAATTATTCCCGGCAAAGGCGTTGTCTCCGATTACCGTGATCGTCTCCGGAATGTCTATGGAAGTGAAGTCCGTCATCCAGTTCTTCATATCACTGCATCCGAAGGTGCCTTCTTCAATAGTCGTATAATCTTCGTTGCGTGGTATCGAAATGCGTTTGAGAGTCGGATTGCTGGCAAAAGCACCTCCTCCGATCGATGTGACAGAATCCGGCAGAATAGCATTTTCCAGCTTATTCATCTGGAAGGCCGCCATGCCGATCTCCTTTATCTGATTGGGGAAGATGACTTCCTTAAGTCCCAATCCTGAGAATGCTCTGTCGCCGATCGCCTGAAGACCGTTTGGAAGCGAGACGACATCAAAGCCCTCGACACCGCTGACGTTGCCCTCTCCGTCCCGGACCTCCTCACCGAAGAGACCTCCGAACGAATTGTCGGAATCGGCTATCTCTGTCACGAATTCCCCTGTCGGCGTCCGGTCGGGTATATCCAGCTTGTCATTGTCTGCTCTCTTTGCTTTTCCGCTTGCCGAGAGACCGGTCACTGTCGTTCCTTCATAAGTGAAGTCGGATGTGTTCCATTTATCTGTATCCGCGTCGGGCGTCTCACTGCTGATCAGCACAAGCTTCTGGAAGGGCGACCACTGATTCTTTGTCGGCCGGTCAAGCGTGTGGATCCTCTGCGCATCAAACAGCGCCGCGCGGTCTGTGTACATATATACTATGCCGCTCTCTGCTTCACCGCCCGGCATATATTTCTGCCAGTCGGTAGCTGAGCGCTTTTTCGCGATCTCTTCCGTCATCGGCTCCATGCCCGGGTTCATCGCAAAGACATCTTTGTTGACCACCTCTGTATAATCAGGCAACCTCACTGACTTGATGTTATTGTCCGCAAATGTCATGCCGTGCATCTCAAGACGGAAATCGCAAGTCTGCGGGAAGTTCACTTTGGTGATCTCATTGTTGGCAAACGCCAGTGTCTCTATCCACCAGATCGTTCTGGGCAGAGTAACTTTCTTGATCTTATTGTTTCTGAATGAGTTCGCCATGCAGGCCATAACGCCTGCCGGCAGATATACCTCAGTCAATTCATTGTTGGCAAAGGCGCTCTCATGGATCAGGAAATTGCCCCGTCTGGTCACGTTCTGGGTCACCTGATCATCGTAGGGCACCAGCATGCCGGTGGGGAATTTGACAGAAGTCAGCCCCTTCCCTTTAAAGGCTTCATTGCCCACTCCTGTGACCATCTCGCCTTCAGGAGTCTTCGAAGGGATAACAAGATCCGTGTTTCCAGCCTGCAGTTTTTGCGCGCCAGTTTCAGAGAACCCTGTAATGATCGGTCCGCTAACATAAAGCTGCCTTGTATAGTCGCAGCCGTACATCAGCTTACTGTATTGCTGATATGTGAAATCTGTATTGAGCCAGGTGTCGACATCTTCCGGCGGATCATCGGCGCCGGGATCATCCGGTTCCGAGTATGTAGCGATCAGCTTTTGGACGTTGCATGTACCGTTTGTCGTGTCCTGGATGTATTTTCCGGGATCTTTGATGTGGAAATAGACGATACCGCCCTGTTGTTCCGCTTCCGTCCCTGATACCACCGGCTCCATTCCGGTGTTCTGGAAAAACGCCCATCTGGTGACTTTGTCCGTCTTGTCAGGTAAGGTCACCTCCGTCAGATTATTCTGGGCAAAAGACATGGAATCGAGCTGAAAGGCAAAGTCCGTTTTTTCAGGGAAATTGAGAGTTTCCAGTTGATTGGTCGCAAACGCCTGATTCGCGATCATCATGATCGTTGACGGGAAAGACACGCTGACAAGTTGATTGTTCTTAAATGCGTTTCCTCCGACATAGAGGACGCCCTCCGGAAGAGTGAGTTCCGTTAAGCTGTTGGACGAGAAAGCCGTGCTTCCGATAAAGAAATCTCCTCGCGTCTCAACAGATTCGTCCCATTTACCATTATTATCCGTCTTGATCCCTTCCGGCAATGTCAGAGAAGTCAGCCCCTTGTTGCTGAATGCTGAAGAGCCGATGCCCTGAACCGTATTACCGTCAGGATCCTCTGCCGGAATGACAAGATCTTTGTTAGTTTCAAGCTTGGCAAGTCCTGATTCCGAAAAGCCTGTAATGACATGAATCGTGCCTTTCAGCTTGTCACCGGAAGCATTCGCGGGATATATGGCAAAATTCTGCTCCAGATCACCTTCACCATAGGTAAAGTCCTCCGGAGCCCATCCTGATTCATTGGGCTCTGCCATGACAGTGACTGCCCCGGCAGGCAGCAATGTCAGCATCAGCATTGCCGTCAACAATATGGATACTATCCGTCTCGCGTGCTTCATATTCATTCTTTCCGTTTAGCAGTAATTTCTCTTTGATAGAAGCTCACTTGAGGAGGATGCTCAGTATAGAGCACCCTCCTCTGTGTAATCAGTTGATTATCTTTGACAACCGCTCAAGCAGTTATCATCTTTTGACTTTGACCTTCTTGCCGGCATTCTTCTTCGTGAAGATCTTCTTATACTTCTTCACATACTTCTTGTTGGTCTTCGCCTTCTTCGCCACTTTGACCTTCACGGTCTTGATCTTGGAACTCTTGAGCGAGCCTTTGACCGACTTTTTAGTCAGCTTCTTGCTTCTGACTTCAAGTACAGTCACTTTCGTGTACTTCTTGAAGGACTTTTTGGAAATCTTTTTGACCTTCTTGCCGAGGACGATCTTGGTGACATACTTCTCAGAACCGCCGGCTTTCTTGACTGCGGCATCAATTGCCTTGGCATTGACTTTCTTGACATTGACCGTAACAGTCTTGACGGTCTTTGCCTTTTCTTCAGCAGCCTTTTTATCTGCAGCTTCCTGCTCGGCTTTCTTCTGAGCATCAGTCTTCTGTGCGGCTATAGTCTTGTCAGCCTGACTCTTTGCTGCATTTACCTCATCAACAGTAGCCGCTGCTGCAATAGCAACCTTTGCATCGGCAATAGCCTTCTTGACATTGGCCAATTCATCTCCGCTGTACTTGGACAGGTCAACTTTATCCAGCTCCGCGATTGCAGCTCCCTTTACCTCGTCCGTATTTGCCCAATGAGCATAAAGCGTAGTGTTCTTCACATACTCGGTATCCGCACTGACTTTTTCTCCGCCTTCCTGCTCTGTGTACCAACCGTCAAACATCTTGCTCGTGTCTGCATTGGTCGGAAGCGGGAGAGACTCCAGTTTTAATCCGAGTCCTGTCTGAACTGTCGCCGGATCAACAGCTTCTCCGCCGTTGGCGTCGAAAGTGACATCTACACTGACCTTGTGGCCTGTTCCATTGGAAACAAACGTAGATGTACCGTCAAACTGCTCTTGTGTAGCAACCTTCAGCAGTACTTTACCGTCATCAACACCTGTATTGCTGGCAAACGCTGCTTTGTTTAGCGTAGTGACAGTTGACGGGATCTCTACAACTGTCAGTTTGTTTCCGGTAAACACGCCGTTGCCAATACTCTCCAGACCTTTATTCAGCTTGACACTTGTCAGCAGTGATTCACGTGTCCCCCCTGTATTGGAGAATCTGAATGCGTAGTTTCCGATTGTCTTAACACTGCCGGGGATTTCGACCTCAGCCAGATCCGTGCTTTGGAAAGCTGAATTACCAATGTAAGTCACTCCGTCAGGTATCACAACTGAAGTGATCGGACATCCCGCGAATGCACTGTTGACAATGGCGACCACCCCTGCAGGAATCACTAACGCACCTTTGATAGCCTGCGTGTTAAACAGAGCCTGAGGTATGACTTTAATGTTCTTCGGAAGGGTGACACTTTCTATTTTAACTAAATTAGCGTCATTTCCTGTAAATACGCCGTTTCCAAGTGCTACAACACTATCCGGAATCACAACTTCGGTCAATGGAGCATTCATAAACGCACTCATACCGATGGCTTTCAGAGTATTCGGGAATGCAACACTCGTTAATCCGGTCTGCTTGTTCTTATTATTCTCATCTTTCTCTGTAACAGCGCTGAACGCGAACTGTCCAATCATCTCAAGTTTAGCCGGGAGCTTAACTGATGTCGGCACATAGGTCTTGCCATCGGCATCTGCAAAGAATGTACCTTTGCCGTTGGTTCCCGCACCAATGGCGACAATGTCTTTCCCGTCATATGCATCAGGAAGAACGAGGTCCTGATTCTTGACGATTTTAGCTTTTCCTGTATCACTCAAGCCTGTGACGCCATAACCGGTATACTCTGTTTCCACAGCTTTGTTCGTTGTAGCATCCCAGTCAGATGTAGCTTTAACTGTCACATCTCCATAAGTGAAATCATCTTCACTCCAGGGAGCAGATGTATCTGTCCAATGTGCATAGATTGTTGCATTCTCAGCAAATTCTGTTGCTGTTGTCACCTGATCTCCGCCTGTTGCTTCTGTAAACCAGCCAAGGAAGGCCATGTTTTCGTTAGAATGAGTCGGAGTCGGGAGGCTCTCAAGCTTGCCGTCAACAACCGCTGCGGACGCGGGCTCAACAGTTCCTCCGTTCGCATCAAATGTGATAACAGGTGGTACGTAAGCTGCCTGGGTGATCACCGGGCAATCAGATTCTACAGGGTTTGATTGATCATTCAATACATATAGAATTCCATCATAAACCAAGCGCCACTCTTTGGCTGTTGTATCACTATTAGCAGGCACGTTGATAGTTACTGTACCTTCATCGTCATTTGTGCCTTCCTCAAAAGTTGCAACAACATCGTCTCTGTCGACCCAGCCTTCTCCTGCATTCATCTGCACGGCAAAATCAGATCCTGCTATGACATCTACAAGATCATCTCCGTCTAAACTCCAAACACCCCAGCTGCATTCTCCTCCATCAGCAGACACGCTTTCATCGTCAGCTGTTATTACTAAATCCGGCTTTTCTGCCGGCACTTCTTCTGTCTTTGTGCCATTGCATACTGAACATGTATATGTCTTGACACCGTCAGCGACGACACCCTCATCCCAAGTGTGATCTGCTTCTTCGACAACTTGATCTCTTGAGCATGTTCTCTGGTGCTTTTCATCATCCTTTTTTGTCCATGATCCGAAACTATGCGAATCATATAGTGACCAGCTTCTATAAAAACTGGAACAGGTCACTTTGCTGAGATCCAGATAGAATGCAGGGCGCATTGCCAACTCATCCGTCTGTTGCTTGTACTTGATCTCTCCATTTGTGTTGACAGTATATGCATTGCTGGTTCCAATATTTGTGGATAGCCACCATTCATCGCTGGCTTTACGCGCTGCATCATCAGCAAAGAGATTTGTATCATTAGCTTGTGTTCGTGACAATACAAAAACCTTCTTCCCGTCAACTGTGGCTACTCGATCATCGCTATTTAGCACGTCTGCATAAAAGTTTGTACACCACGTATCAATATCTGCGAATGCGACTCCCAAGTCCTCTCCGGATGCATCGTCATAGCTGTACCATACGTCCTTGGCGATCAGCAGCAGCCGGGCAGCATCATCAGCGCTTGTCGTACTCTGACCCTGCGCGTCCTGAACATCAAGAACTTGCCATTGGGCCGCTGCACCTGCACTGTTATATCCATCCGGCGCTATTGTCGGTCCCAAATTGACTGTCTGTCCTTTTGTCGCCGTCGCAATTCCCGTCGCAGCTGCATACGCAGTCTGCGGTTTTACTACGCCCAATGATGTGAGGGCAGCGCTGCACAAACTCACCGCCATCATGACGGCCAGCACCCGAGCTATGCCCCGTTTGAGATAGGTCTTCATTTCATCGCTTCCTTTCTTTCTTAAAAACACTACTCCAGCTTATATATCAGATACATCCAACATACTGTGAACGCATTAGATACAACTCTAAGTTATTTGACTTTTACTTTTCTTCCGGCATTCTTCCTGGTAAATATCTTCTTGTATTTCTTCACGTACTTTCTGCTTGTCTTTTTACTGCCGGTTTTGACTTTGACGGTCTTTATTTTCGACCCCTTCAGAGATCCTCTGACGGTCTTTTTTTTGAGTTTTTTACTCTTTACGACAAGCGTTTTGACATTTGTCCCTTTAAACGCTCCTTTGCTGATCTTCCTGACTTTTTTACCGAGAACGATCTCGACTACTGCCCGGTCCGTGCTGCCGGCTTTTTTTATGGCCTGCTTTACGGCTTTGGCGTTAACAGTCTTCGTATTTACAGTCACAGATGAAACTGTCTTTACCACTTTGTCTGCATTC
>OMSP01000266.1 GCA_900313775.1 uncultured Eubacteriales bacterium | reverse complement strand
CTTCATCAACCGGTTTGATCCTTCCCGGCATGTCCGAAAGCGCGGCGATTTCCTTTCGGATTGCCTTGATATAGGAAAGGGCGGTGTCTGGAACAAGAAGAACATCTGCTATGTAATTCCGGAGTTCAAAAAGGTCGCCCTCTGCGTCCGGGGTAATGATGATTTCATAAGGCTCCATTAAGTAAGGCTCCTTTCCAGTTCATCAAACACCTCGTTGAACGGCCTTCCTTCTCCGGCAAGGGATTGTTCATAACTGTGCGCAAGCTTTCTGTCGATTTCTGCCGATGTCATGGAATCGATCGTCTTTGGCGTTGCCGGGATCGTTAACGAGAATGGTACGCCGTGCCGAAAGATGATCTGGCGGTACAGGGAGTTTATCAAAACGGAGACTGGAACACCAAGCTGTTGCAGGATGTCTTCTGCTTCGGTTTTAACGTCGTATTCAACGCGTGCGCTGACAGTTGCGTCTTTCATGGAAATCACCACCTTTCACTTAGAGTGTAATACGATGTCTGGCTGATTGCAAGACAAAAATGAAACGGGTTGGTCTTCGCCGGGGGGGAGGGTATGAATCTCTAAAAGGCCAGGCCCCACAGACTGCCGCTGCGTATTTTTGTACAGGTGAAAAGTCAGGAACAGCGATATCAAGGAGACAACGATCCAGTCGCTGAAATGCGCAATGCGGGAAGGTGACTATGGTCTGTTTTTCACGTTGTCGAACTATACGAAGAAGGCGCAGTAGTATCTGTAGAACACACCTATCATTCGCGGTATGGAGTTCGTCGTCGATACGATCACTGAGGTGTCGCGGAAAGGCCTCCGGCTCGAAGAAGTATCGGTTCTGCTGAAAAAAGTACAGAACGAGAGAACTGAGAAACTACGGACGATTCGGGACAGAATTCGTAGGTTTCGCTATCTATGGTGCACTCTTAAGGCATAGTTCTATTGATTAATAAAAATTCATATCTACATCATCACAAGGAAATTATGGTTCTTTCATTTCCAATCCAGGAGGTTTCAAATGCATCGTACCAAATCTCATCTGATCAAACAAATGGTCTGCATGCTTATGCTGGCAGCTGCTCTGTCTCTGGCATCACCTGCCTTTGCAGAGGACGTGAAAGAACCGGTTCCGTCGTTTATGCATCTTCCGGTCGTGGAAGAGGATGCAGGCACTTCCTCTGGATTGAGAACGACCTGGAGCTGTGTTTCGTTTGGCAGATATCCGTCTGCCGAAGTTGTGAACAGTGACTGGGATGCTGTCGACAGCTATGCGCTCCGGGAAGGGGACGTGATCCGGGATGATGCCCTCTATGCTGACCTTGAAAAGGCACAGTGGGAGAATGATATGACTCTCATAGACGGCCAGAGTTATCTGCGGGAGAAAGCAGACATTCCGACGACAGGGGAAGTGGAGATCCGGGAACAGCACTACCGTTTTACGGATCCTGATGAATGGCATTATTTTGTTCTTTCACCGATCAGCTGGCGCGTTCTTGACATACAGGGTGACAAGGTACTTCTTCTGGCTGACCGCATGCCGGACAGTATGCCGTTTCACGATGTTGATGAGGATGTCACGTGGGGAGAAAGCACCCTGCGCAGCTGGCTGAACGGATACGGCGCTTCAGAAAACCTGCAGAAGGTCAGCTATGAAGGTGATGGCTTCCTGGATCTTGCCTTTACGGCTGATGAAAAAGCGGCGATCCTGCCTGTGAAGTGTGAGAATAAAGTGAATTTCGACTATGGCACAGACAGCGGTCCGGATACGGAAGATTCCATCTTTATACTCTCAAACGCCGACGTCTTTGAGGGAGAGCAGGCCGGCAGATATGGATTTGAGCCGAGCAGGAACTATGACGATCCTGCAAAGCGTTTCACATCCACACTGTATGCGAAGTTCAGGGGTGCCTGGTGGTCACCGGTGCCTGCCTATGCAGGAAATTCATTCTGGTTTATGCGAACCAGCGGATATACGCCACGCAGTGTAACGTACATCTGCGATTTCGGATTTGTCTACAGCAAGGGAACGCTTGTCACGTGCAGCGACGCGGGCATTATTCCGGCCATGTGGGTCGATCTTGGCAAAGCTTTGGAAGCAGGTCTCGGGGAGGCCAAAGAAACGCAGTCGACGGATATTATAAAAGACAGCAGCAAAGACGTTGCAACTTCTTCACTTAAGATTGCTGATCCGGTCGTAACTGAAGACTCTGATATGCCCGGAGGAAAGTATACCGTATGGGATGCAGTCGCTTTCGGACATTATCCGCAGACAGAGATCCTTGAGAAATCTCCGGACGAAAGCGGCGTGGAAGAACAAGGCAGCGGTAAGGGACAAATCAGCGTGGAAGAACAAGGCACTGTTAAAGGACAAATCAGCGTGGAAGGACAGGGCCGCGAAACGGAACAAAACAAAAAGACGGAACAGGAAGTGGATCCTGAGCTTTTCCAGGCACTGGAGCAGAGTGCCGGATCAGGTGATGATGATGAGATCGCACAGGATCATGCTTCATCAGCCCTGGATGAGGTCACTCTGGACAATACTACATATGTCAAAGAGGGTGGGAGATGGTTCCGCTGCGATCCGATCATCTGGCGGGTACTGGATGTTTCGGATGGCTTTGCTCTGCTGGCCTCTGACAGGATCCT
>OMSP01000267.1 GCA_900313775.1 uncultured Eubacteriales bacterium | reverse complement strand
GGCAAAAATGTATTATGAGAAAGATTGTAATCTGGACGTACTTAAGGGAAAGAAAATCGCAGTAGTAGGATACGGTTCGCAGGGTCACGCCCATGCGCTCAACTTAAAGGAGTCCGGATGCCATTCGATCGTCGGTCTGTATGAGGGATCCAAGTCCTGGGCCAAGGCAGAGGCACAGGGACTGGAGGTCTATACGACTGCTGAGGCGGCAAAGCAGGCCGATATCATCATGATCCTGATCAATGATGAGAAGCAGGCGGATATGTACAAGAAGGATATCGAGCCCTACCTGGAAGAGGGCAATATGCTGATGTTCGCGCACGGCTTCAACATTCACTTCGGCTGCATCGTTCCGCCGAAAAATGTCGACGTGGCGATGATCGCTCCGAAGGCTCCGGGCCACACGGTCCGCAGCGAGTATCTGGCAGGCAAGGGTACGCCCTGTCTGATCGCGGTCGAGCAGGACGCAACAGGTCATGCCTGGGATATCGCACGTGCCTACGGCGCAGCGATCGGCGGAGCACGCGCGGGTCTTTTGGAGACCACCTACCGCACCGAGACAGAGACTGATCTTTTCGGTGAGCAGGCGGTCCTCTGCGGCGGCGTCTGTGCGCTGATGCAGGCCGGATTCGAGACGCTGACCGAGGCCGGTTACGATCCGAGAAACGCATACTTCGAGTGTATTCACGAGATGAAGCTGATCGTTGACCTTATTTATCAGTCCGGATTCGCGGGCATGCGCTATTCGATCTCCAACACCGCTGAGTATGGCGATTATGTCACCGGTCCGAAGCTGATCACGCCCGAGACCAAGGCGACGATGAAGAAGATCCTGGCCGAGATCCAGGACGGTACGTTTGCGAGCGAGTTCCTGCAGGATATGAGCCCGTCCGGCCGTCAGGTACACTTCAAGGCCATGCGTAAAAAGGCCGCCGAGCATCCGGCGGAGAAGGTCGGCAGGGAAGTCCGTAAGCTCTACAGCTGGAACAACGAAGAGGATATGCTGATCAACAACTGATCTTTCAGACAAGTAAAACGAACAAAAAAAGAGCCGGTGTTTCGCGTAAACGCCGGCTCTTTTCATATCAAACGGATACAGGTCAGTTGTTCGTAAATGTCATATGCATATAGTCTTTCTTTTCGGTCCAGTCCCCGCCCCAGTAGAAGCCGTATTTCTTCCAGATCTCCACGACTTCCGGCGTGATCGAATAGCGGTTTTTGCCCGGCCGGTATGCGCCCTTGCTCTTCCAGTAGTTTTTGACCATGGGGTTGGCTTTGGGGCTGATGTCGATGACGCAGCCATAGCTGTGATGTGAGCGCAGCCTTGCTGTGCGCATCATACGCCAGTTATAGGACCAGGTGCCCTGTTTCTGCACTTTGAACCCGGCCTTGTACATATCGTTGAAGGCTGCCTTGACGCGTTTTTTGAGCTTTTTGTGGACCGGGAAGCTAATATATCTCTTACCGCCGCCGGACGTGCGGATAGGAACGCGCACCGTCACGAGATATTTGCGCATGGCGCCCTGTGACTTTGGCGGACCCGACGGGAAGAGATACCCCAGAGGACTGTTCTTATACGTGGGACATTCGACGGCGTCAGACAAATCGCCGTACACCCGTTTCTTTTTGACGGTTTTAAACGCCCTGACTTTGTAGAAACCGGTCTGAGAACGCTTCTCCTTGACAATGGTGCGCAGATTCTTCTGCCCCTTGACTGTGGCAATGCGTTTGTACCTGCCGTCCTCTGTGCGGCTGCGGTAAACGCAGTAGCCCTTCGCGCCTTTGACTCTGGTCCAGCGCACGGAGACTTTTCCGCCCGTGACCCAGTCCGCAAACTTCAGTTCCGGAGCGGCCGGTGCCGGCTTGGCGGCTGTTGTCGCAGCAGATGCCGGAATGCTTATAAGTCCGGCGACTATGACAACAGTCACCAGACACATAGCGATGTGTATGATTTTTTTCATGGGTATTCCTTTTGTTGATCTATAGTATCTGTTCTGTATTATACAGTTTACATCCGATCAGCAGTTACATCAAGTCTCCCTCAGGGCGACCACCGGGTCGGAGCGGGATGCCTTTCTCGACGGGATGAATCCGCCTATCAAAGTCAGCGCGATCGAGAGCAGGATC
>OMSP01000275.1 GCA_900313775.1 uncultured Eubacteriales bacterium | reverse complement strand
CGCAATGAAAGGGTCTTGGGTCTGCCCTCCGCCACCGCCAACATATTGACGCCGAAGGTATCCTCCAGTCTTGTCTTTTTGTAGAGCAGATCCTGCAGATAATCGATATCCGCGCCGCGCTTGAGCTCAATGACGATGCGCATACCCTCCTTGGAGGATTGGTTGGAGATATCGGTTATCGCACTGCCGGATGGAGTCTCGGCGAGCGCCGCAACATCATTGAGAAACTTGGCGATACCGGCACCGATCATCGTATAGGGGATCTCTGTGACTACCAGCCGCTTCTTGCCGTTGCCCGCATTTTCGATCTCGAGTTTGCCGCGCAGTCTGATCTTGCCCGCGCCGGTCTCGTATATTTCCGCAAGATCGGCAGTGTTTGCGATCACGCCGCCGGTCGGGAAATCCGGTCCTTTTATGTATTTCATCAGACGTTTTGTCGAGATGCTGTTATCCTTCATATAGGCCTTGACACCGGCCACCACCTCGCGGAGATTATGCGTCGGGATGCTGGTGGCCATGCCGACAGCAATGCCCTCCGCACCGTTGACCAGAAGATTGGGTACGCGGAAAGGCAGGACTACCGGTTCCTTCTCGGTCTCATCGAAATTCGGCATGAAGTCGATGATATCCTTGTCCATATCCGCCAGAGCGGCTTCCTGCGTAAACTTGGTCAGCCGCGCCTCGGTATAGCGCATCGCCGCGGCACCGTCCCCCTCGATCGATCCGAAGTTGCCGTGGCCGTCGACCAGAGTCTGCCCTTTCTTGAAATCCTGAGCCATCACGACCAGCGAATCGTAGATCGAACTGTCACCGTGCGGATGGTATTTACCCATCGTATCACCGACGATACGTGCGCATTTGCGGTAGGGCTTGTCCCAGCGGATACCCAACTCGCGCATATCATAGAGAGTCCGCCGCTGCACCGGTTTCAAACCGTCGCGTACATCCGGCAAAGCTCTTGCAATGATGACACTCATCGCATAGTCGATGTATGACTTCTGCATCACATCGGAGTATTCAGTGTGAAGTAGTTTTTCTTTGACCATTCCGTCTTTCCTCACTATATATCAGGCATCTATGACAGCGTCGACTGCGTTGTCGTAAATAAACTGTTTTCGCGGCGGCACCTGTGTGCCCATCAGCATCTCCGTGACCGAGGAGGCCATGCGCGCGTCCTCGATCTCGACCTTCTGCAGTATACGTGTCTCCGGGTTTAAGGTCGTCTCCCATAACTGCTCGGCGTCCATCTCTCCCAGTCCCTTATAGCGCTGGAGAGTGAACGGTCCGCTATGCTCTTTCCTGTATCTCGCAAGCGCCGCGTCGTCATAGAGGTATTCCTCTTCGCCGTCCTTTGGCATAGCCTTGTACAGAGGCGGCATTGCGATATACACATGACCCTCAAAGATCAGATCCGGCATAAACCGGTAGAACAGAGTCAGAAGAAGTGTGGATATATGAGCTCCGTCGACATCGGCGTCCGCCATAATGATGATCTTGTCGTACCGCAGCTTTCCGATATCAAAGTCATTGCCGTAACCTTCGGAGAAACCGCAGCCGAATGCATTGATCATCGTCTTGATCTCGGCGTTTGCCAGGATCTTGTCGATACTGGCCTTCTCCACATTCAGGATCTTGCCCCTGATCGGCAGGATCGCCTGGTACATCCGATTGCGCGCGGTCTTTGCAGAACCGCCTGCCGAATCACCCTCGACAATAAATATCTCGCATTTGGATGCATCCTTACTCTCACAGTTGGCGAGCTTTCCGTTGCTGTCAAAAGAGTATTTTTGCTTCGTCAGCAGATTGGTCTTGGCCTTCTCTTCGCTCTTGCGGATCTTGGCCGCCTTTTGGGCACAGCCGATGACTTCCTTGAGCTCATCGAGATTGCGGTCAAAATACAGCACGATCTCTTCGGCCGTGATCTTACCGGTCGCGCGCGCTGCGTCAGGGTTGTCCAGCTTGGTCTTCGTCTGTCCCTCAAACCGCGGATCCGGATGCTTGACAGCGATGACCGCAGTCATACCGTTGCGTACATCGGCACCCGTGAAATTCTGATCCTTATCCTTAAGGATACCGAGATCACGCGCATACTGGTTGATTACCGTGGTGAACTGTGTCTTAAAGCCAGTCAGATGGGATCCGCCCTCGCTGTTATAGATGGTGTTGCAGAAGCCGAGTACCGTTTCATGGAACTCATTGACGTACTGGATCGCGGCCTCGACTTCTATCCCCTCGGACTCGCCTTTGAAATAGATCGGCTCACAGACCGTCTCCATGTTTTTATTGAGCTCCCTGACAAAGCCGACGATCCCCTCGGGCTCATGAAAGACTTCGCTGTCCTTCTGATCCCCGCGCAGGTCGGTGAAAATGATCGTCAGATCAGGATTCAGATAGGCCGTCTCGTGCAGTCTGCTCTTGATGTCAGCAGCGCGAAACTGGATGTTTTCAAATATTTCCTCATCCGGCATGAAATTGACACGGGTGCCGCGTTTCCTAGTCTTGCCGATCACCGGAAGCAGACCCTCTTTGGTCAGTTCAAGTACCGGTTCTCCTCTCTCATAACGATCGTGATGGATCTTGCCGTCGAGGAAGATCTGAACATCCATGTAGGAAGACAGGGCGTTGACGACCGAGGAGCCCACGCCGTGCAGGCCTCCGCTCGTCTTGTATGTGGTATTGTCGAATTTGCCGCCGGCGTGCAGCGTCGTATAGACGACCCGCTCAGCGGGAACACCGGTCTCGTGCATGTCGACCGGCACGCCGCGTCCGTCGTCTTCGACCGTCGCCGATCCGTCAGCCTCCAGAGTCACTGAGACCTGTGTGCAGAATCCTGCCATATGTTCATCAACCGAGTTGTCTACTATCTCGGCCACGAGATGGTTGAGACCCTTGGTGCCCACACTGCCGATATACATTCCCGGACGCATCCGGACCGCTTCCAGACCTTCGAGCACCTTGATATCTTTTGCACCGTAATCAGTAGCTGCCATAAATAGCTGATCCCCTCTCAAATCTATATATAGTTAATATCCGATATATTATAGCACAATATAGTCGATTTAGTCCATGATTTTCGGACGAAAATGACCTCCGGTTTTCATTGATTTTACCTGCTGATTATGGCATAGTGAAAGCAGGAATAACCTGCATATGAAAGGAGTACCATCATGAAATTCTTGAAATGCAAAAAATGCGGAGTGATCGTCGGCGTCATCCGGGAGCCGGCAGACGGTACTCCGTTCTGCGGCGGAGATCTGGAAGAATTAGTGCCGAACACCGTTGACGCCGCAGCCGAGAAGCATGTGCCTGTAATCGCGATCGAGGGACAGGCCGTCACGGTCACGATCGGTGAAGTCGATCACCCGATGATCCCGGAGCACTTTATTGAGTGGATCGCGCTTGAGACTGAGCAGGGCATGCAGAGAAAATCTCTTGAGCCCGGCGATGCGCCGGTCCGCAGCTTTTCTCTGGCTGAAGGCGACAAGGCTGTAGCCGCCTATGCTTACTGCAATCTGCACGGATTATGGAAAGCGGATGTCTGATATACAGCGAAAGATACAAAGACCGGACCTGCCTGAGCAAGTCCGGTCTTTCCTTTTGTCATTGCAGGTCAGGATCTGAGGCGGATGCCGATGTCAATGTTGACCAGTCTGCCGATCAACTCTCCTGACCTCCCCCTGAAGAATCCATGTTTGAAATAACCGATCGATACAGTCAGGTCGCTTCCAACCGCAAGGACTGCCTCGCCCGTATCGCCGTTCATACCGCTGTTGATATCGACAGATATGACAATCGCTCCGCGCTCGCGCTGAGCGTTGACCGCACGGATGACATCAGCTGATATCCCTCTTGGCTCGCCTTTGAATCCGGTGCCGAAGATACAGTCGACAAGGATGTCATATTCTCCGAACATAACACGGGACAGATCCTTATCTGCGAGTTCGATCAGAGGGACACCATCTGACAGACAGCGCTCATAATAATATCTTCCGTCTTCTGAAAACTTTTCAGTAACCGGAAGCAGTGTCACGTCCAGTCCATGTCCGTGCACGATCTCAGCGAGCGCGTAGCCGTCGCCGCCGTTGTTGCCGCTGCCGCATATGATCAGCGTCTTCTTGTCTTGCCAGATATCTTCAGCCACCTCATAAACGCCCTGCGCGGCGCGTCGCATCAGCTCCTTCGAAGGTACACCTCCCTCGATCGTCTGCCTGTCCGCTTCTCTCATCTCTGCGACACTGATCGCTGCCACCTGATCACCGGCTCTGTAATCTTCTTTCCTGATCTCAAACATTTCACTCTCTCCATTCTTCGAACACATTTACCGTTTAAAGTTGGGTGTTTTTGCTGTTTCTTGAAAAGCACCAACCATTTCGTCACATTTCAGAGAAATTCCGATTCTTTGGTTGGGTGAATTATTAAAAATGCATTATTTACCCAACCTTTTCCCTCTGCTTCAGTTAATATGGTTGGGTATTTTTGCTGTTCCTCCAAAAACACCAACTCTTTTCTCCAGTAGACTGTGGTTTTAAATAGTTTGGTTGGATGTTTTTTGAATAATGATTATTTCACCTAACTTATCATCCATACAAACAAGCGAATTCTTGCACGGTTACAAGAGTCATTGTCGCTGCAAGCAATTGGATTCTTGTACGGTTTCAAGAGTCATTGTCGCTGCAAGCAATTGGATTCTTGCTCGGTTTCAAGAGTCATTGCCGCTGCAGGCAATTGGATTGTCGCACGGTTTGTGCCTCAAGCAGTTGACTTCTTGAATGTTTAAGAAGACTTACTCCCGGTACGGCTGTTTAGTCAGCTGACCTCTATATTCCTTCTCCGATCGTTACTGTCAGAAACCGGACTTCTTTCGCTCCCGCGCACTTGCAGACAACGGCGAGTTCCTCCATTGTTGCGCCTGTCGTGAAAATGTCATCGATCAGCACGATACTCCGCACCATCTCTTCCGGGACACGCGAGAAATCCGCCTCGAATACTCCGCACACCTCCTCGCTGCGTTCTCTTTTGTCCAGCACCTTCATGCGTTTCGTCGCTTTTGTCCGCCGCAGGAGATCTTCCCGGCAGGGGATGCCGGTCTCCCGTGACAGT
>OMSP01000281.1 GCA_900313775.1 uncultured Eubacteriales bacterium | reverse complement strand
TGTATAATAACTACAACTGTGCGGAAATTATACAGAGGAGCAACTAGGAAGGTGGGAAAACATGAATGTATTAGTCATTAACTGCGGAAGTTCTTCGCTGAAGTATCAGCTGATCGATACAGACACAGAAAAAGTACTGGCCAAGGGTATCTGCGAGCGCATCGGTCTTGACGGTCTGTTTACCTACAAGCCGACCGGGGGCATTCCGTTTACGAAGATCGAATATGATATGCCGACCCATACGGAGGCGGCAAAGCACGTGATCGATACGCTGACCGATCCTGAGGCCGGCGTGATCAGCAGCCTTGATGAGATAGCGGCTGTCGGACACCGTATCGTCCACGGCGGCGAGAGATTTGCCGAGTCTGTCATCATCGACGAAGAAGTGATCAAAGAAGTCGAAGAGTGCAGCGCGCTGGCGCCGCTTCACAATCCGGCTAATATCATCGGTATCAGGACATGCATGAAGCTCATGCCGGATACACCGCAGATCGGAGTCTTCGACACGGCCTTCCATCAGACTATGCCCGACTATGCTTATACATATGCGATTCCCTATGAGTACTATGAGAAATACAAAGTCCGCCGCTATGGCTTCCACGGCACGAGCCACAGCTTTGTTTCCAAGAGACTGGCTGAGGTCTGTGACATCGATCTTGACACCAGCAAGCTGATCGTCTGCCATCTCGGCGGCGGTGCTTCCGTAAGCGCTGTCTATCGCGGCAAATCAATCGATACATCTATGGGTCTGACTCCGCTGGAAGGTCTGGCCATGGGTACGCGAAGCGGTGACATCGATGTCGGCGCGGTGGACTATATCGCCAAGCAGGAAGGCATGAGCATGGAAGAGATCATGAATATGCTCAATAAAAAGTCGGGCGTACTCGGTGTTTCCAAGGAACTCTCGAGCGATTTCCGCGATCTGTGGAATGCGCGCGCTGAGGGGAACGACCTGGCCGGTCTGGCACTCGAT
This sequence comes from uncultured Eubacteriales bacterium, assembly GCA_900313775.1. Classification (GTDB taxonomy): domain Bacteria; phylum Bacillota; class Clostridia; order Lachnospirales; family Lachnospiraceae; genus RUG842. Next base: position 6,850 of record OMSP01000281.1, on the reverse strand, counting down.
GTCTTCTGCTACCGTCTGGTCAAATACGTCGGCGCCTATATCGCCGTCATGAACGGTGTTGATGCTATCGCCTTCACAGCCGGTATCGGCGAGAATGACGAGGGTGTCCGCGAACGCGTTGTCCACAAGCTCAACTACCTCGGTGTATTCCTTGACGGCGAGGCTAACCAGGCCAGGTACGGCAAAGAAGTCTGTATCTCCACGCCTGAGTCCAAGTTCCCGGTCTGGGTCATCCCGACTGACGAGGAGCTGGCCATTGCCAGAGAGACCGCGGCGCTTGTAAAATAGTGGTTGACAAGGGCCTTAACGCCTTGTATAATACTACAAGTGCGCTGTGCATATAAGAGCAAAGGCTCTGTGACTATATGAAAGAGACAGGAGGTGTCAACAATGTCGATTTGCCCGAAAAATAAGTCTTCAGCTTCCAGAAGAGACAAGAGACGTGCGAACTGGAAGATGGATGTACCGAATCTGGTGCCGTGCAGCAAATGCGGGGAGTTGATGATGCCCCATCGTGTCTGCAAGAACTGCGGTACCTACAACAAAAAAGAGGTCATTCCTCAGGACTGATCGAAACGGTAAAGCTCTCCGGGATCCGGAGAGCTTTTTCATTGCTTTTCACCTGTTTTTTTAGTAAAATATATAAGGTTAAAAAGGAGTGCGACATGGAGTTCGAAAAGCTTTGTGAAATCATCGAAGATGTTCTGCATCTGGGAGATCATAATATCACCGAAGAGACTACCTTTGTTGAGGATCTGGGCGCCGATTCTCTGGATCAGTTTGAGATCTACGTGGAGATCGGCAAGACCTTTGAAGTGGAGATCAGCGACGAGGATGCTGCGGATATCGTGACTGTCGGTGATCTCCTGGATGTCATTCGTCATACCAAGAGCGGGATCTAAGGGGGATGCGGCTCGTGGATGATCACATCATTTCCTGTGCCAGTCTGGAAGAGAAGATCGGTTATAGTTTTACGGATCAGAATCTGCTCGTTCAGGCATTGACACATACCTCTTATGTCAACGAGATAGGGGAGAGCAGAGAGGCCGCCAACGAGAGACTTGAGTTTCTCGGCGATGCGGTGTTGGAGCTGATAGTCAGCGACTATCTGTACCGCGCCTGTGAGGGCGAGGAAGAGGGAGTCATGACTAAGGCCAGAGTCGGGATCGTCAGTGAGCCTGCATTGGCGAGGCAGGCGCAGGCGCTGGCACTCGGAGATCATCTTCGCATCGGACGGGGAGAGGAGAAGACAGGCGGCCGCAAACGCCCGTCCATCACCTCCGACGCGATGGAGGCGCTGATAGGCGCCTTATATCTGGATGGTGGCATCGAGGCCGCAAAGGCCTTCGTCGAACAGTTTATCCTGAAGGATGCCGATCCGAAAAGGGCGTTGCCGGACAGCAAGACAGCTCTGCAGGAATACGCACAGGCACACAGTATGGGAGAGATCTGTTACCGCCTGATAAAAGCAGAGGGCCCGGATCACGAGAGGGTCTTTACAATGGAGGCTGTCATCGGCGGCGTGACATACGCCGGAGGCAGCGGCCGTTCCAAGAAAGCGGCCGAGCAGGAGGCCGCGCGGGCGACGCTCCGGCTGATCAATAACAATCAGGAGTCATAGTGTATGTATCTTAAGACTATAGAAATCCAAGGGTTCAAGTCCTTCGTGGGACGGACCGTTTTCCATTTCAAGCCGGGGATCACCGGCATCGTCGGACCGAACGGATCGGGCAAAAGCAATGTGGCAGACGCAGTCCGCTGGGTGTTGGGAGAGCAGAGGACTTCTCAGCTTCGAAGCGGCAATATGCAGGATGTCATCTTTGCCGGTACCGTCAGCCGCAAGCCTTTAAGTTTCGCGAGCGTTTCTATCACCATCGACAATCAGGATCACGCATTGACTACCGATTATTCGGAAGTGACTGTGACGCGCAAGCTTTACCGCTCGGGGGAGAGCGAGTATCTGATCAACCGTGAGCCCTGCCGCCTTCGCGACATACAGGAACTGTTCTATGACACCGGTGTGGGGCGCGAAGGGTACTCCCTGATCGGACAGGGACAGATCGACAGGATCATCTCGGGCAATCCGATCACCAGGCGTGAACTCCTCGATGAGGCAGCCGGTATCGTCAAGCACAAGAAAAGGAAAGAAGCGGCTTTAAAGAAACTCGAGGAGGAACAGAACAATCTGGTCCGCGTGGACGATATCCTAGCTGAATTGTCTGCTCAGGTCGGGCCTTTGAAAGAACAGTCCGAGAAGGCCCGTCAGTACTTGGGATTCCGAGATGAACTGAAGAAATATGATGTCAACCGTTTCCTGCTCGAACTCGAGAGAGCGGATGCACAGATCGATAAAGACACTGATAGTCTGAAAGTTGCCAACGAGCAGATGAGGGCGATCGCAGCCGAATATGAGGCCTCCAAATCCGCGTTTTCCGAAGCAGAGGAACAGATAGAGCAGATAGAGGCCAGAGGGATCGCTGCGCGTGATCAGCTGACGGCGACCGACAAGCTCAAGACTGAGCTTGAGGGCCAGATCGAAGTTCTCCGAGAGCAGATCCGCTCGGCATTGACGAGCAAAGAGCTTCAGAAGGAGCGCCAACGCGATCTGCAGGGGCTGATCACTACCGGCGAGGAGACTTTACGAGATCTGACTCAGCGTTTTGACGAGGAGGAGAAGCGCGGGAGGAAACTCGCCGAGCAAAATGATGATCTGACCGCCAGGCTTGCCGCTTCCAAGGAGAAGAAAGAGACGATAAGGACTGAGCTTGAGGAGCTGCGCAAGGCTCATTTGGATCTTGTGCGCGAACAGGGAGAAAAGGCGGCAGACCGCCGTAAGAATGATGTCTTGTTTGCGCAATTGCGCGTACAATGCGAGGAGGACAAAGCGGCGATCGCCAAGCTCCGCACATCTCTGAAAGAGGCGGCTGACCTGGAGGGCAGGTGCCAGCGGGCAGGAGAGACTGCTGAAAAGCAGTGGAAGCAGGCGAGTGAGAAATCGGAGGCACTTAAAGCCCGGGAGAATGAACTCACAAAAGAGCTTCGTGATGCCAGGGAAGAGGCGAATGAAGCGGCTTCTGACTATCAGAGCAAGCATGTGCGACTGCAGGAGCTGCGCAATCTGACGGAACGCTATGAAGGCTTCGGATACAGTGTGAGGCGCGTCATGGAAGAGAAACGTGCCTCCGTGCACGGCGTCGTCGCCGATCTGATCCGAACGGAAAAGAAATACAGTGAGGCAATCGAGACGGCACTCGGCCGGAGTTTGAGCTATGTAGTGACAGACAACGAGGAGACGGCCCGAGATCTGATTGAATATCTCAAAAAGAACCGATACGGGCGGGCGACTTTCCTGCCTTTGTCTGCCATCCATCCCTCAGGCGCCGTGAGCGGCAAGATCCTGAAGGAGAAGGGGGCGCTCGGTCCGGCGGATACACTCGTTACTTTTGATCCGGAATACCGCGATATGGCTGCTTATCTTCTCGGCAGGACGCTGGTTGTGGACACATTGGATCATGCGATCGCGATCGCTAAGAAGTACGGACATAACACGCGCATGGTGACGCTCGAGGGTGACAGCTTCAGTCCGGGCGGCACGATGAGCGGAGGGGCATACAAGAATAAGAGCCAGCTGTTGTCGCGCAGGCAGGAGCTCGAAGATCTGACGGCAGCGGTCGGATCGGCTGAAAAGCATGAGGCTGCCTGCAGAGACAGGTTGACTGAGTTAGAGAAAGCTCTGGAAAAGCTGGATATTCAGATCAAAGATGCTTCCGAGAAGCTTCAGGAAGTCTATACCGGAACCCGCGAGAATGAGGTCCAGCTGGAGAATGCGACAAGAGAACGCAAACGTCTGGAGAGCGAGCTGGCAGCGCGTGAGCAGACATTGGCAGACCGGGAGAGCCAGGCTGAGAAGGTGCATAAGGATCTGCAGTCAGCAACCGGCGGCGATCAGTCTGAGGAGGAGCGTGAAAAAGAATATGCCAGGCGGGTGGCTCAGTTAGAAGAACAGTCCCGTGAAGCAAGCGACAAGACCAGAGAGATCGCGGTCAGAGGCGAGGAGGCGCATGTCGCGCTCGCGCAGAGCCGGCAGCAGGCGGAGAGTTTGAAAAGTCAGATCCTGCGCATCCGCAAGGAGCAGGAAGAACGATTGGCCCAGATCGATGCCTTTGACAAAGACAGTCCGGATGTCTCTGCGATCGTGAAGGAAAAAGAGGACAAGATCGCAGACCTTCAGTCGACGATCGACTCCTCAGAAGAATTGTTTGACGAGATCAGAAAAGAGATCAATGCCTGCGAACAGGAGAAGAAAGCGCTGATGGAGGCGCACAAAGATTCGATCGAGCAGCGCGAGCATCTCGCCGAGGAGAGAGCTTCTCTGGAGAGGGAAGTACTGCGTCTGAACAACCGGATCGAGAACAATGACAGTCAGCGGGCTGCGCTCACAGACTATATGTGGGAGGAGTATGAACTGGCACCTCACGCTGCCGCAGAGCTTAAGGATGAGGCGATCGGCAGCGACTTGAGGGCGATCAGACGGAGATGCACCGAACTCAAGCATTTCATCAAGGATCTCGGCGATGTCAATGTCAATGCGATCGAACAGTACAAAGAGGTCGGCGGCCGCTATGAGCTGATGAGTACACAGCGCGAGGATATCATGAAAGCCGAAGAGTCGGTTCTGCAGGTCATCGAGGAACTGGACGAGACGATGCGCACTCAGTTTGATGCGGCGTTTGCGCAGATCAATGATCAGTTCGACAAAGTCTTCAAGGTCCTCTTCGGCGGCGGACGCGGCCGGCTGGAGCTGTTGGAGGACGATGTCTTAAGCGCCGGCGTCAAGGTCATCGCACAGCCGCCGGGCAAAAAACTGCAGAATATGATGCAGCTTTCCGGAGGAGAAAAGTCACTGTCAGCGATCGCGCTGCTGTTTGCCATTCAGAACCTCCACCCCTCACCTTTCTGTCTGCTTGATGAGATCGAGGCATCTCTCGATGACAACAATGTGGTGCGGTACGGAGATTACCTCAAGAAACTGAGCGAACAGACACAGTTTATCATCATCACACATCGTCACGGCACGATGAATGTCGCCGACCGCCTCTACGGCATTACGATGCAGGAGAAGGGGGTGTCGACGATGGTGTCGGTCGATCTGGCCAAGGAGCAGATCGAGGAGGATGACAAGGAGCATAAGAATGAGTGACGGCAGGGAAAATGCTTTTGCCAGACTGCGCGCAGGATTATCGAAGACGCGGGCACAGATGGCAGCAAGTTTTGCAGATGTCTTTTCCACGCAAGTACTGGACGACGATTTTTTTGACGACCTCGAAGAAGTGTTGATCGAGTCTGATATGGGTCCTGTCGCGGCTGACGATATCGTAGAGACACTGCGCCTGAAAGTGAGGGTGCATTCGATCTTAAAGGCCGACCAGGCGAGGACCCTGCTGAATGATCTGATCATGGAAAAAATGATGGCCATTCGGCCGGATTACGATTATCTGGACCGGAAATCCGTGATTTTTTTTACCGGAGTCAACGGCGCCGGTAAAACGACTACGATCGGCAAGATCGCTGCGCTCGCCAAAGAAAAAGGCAGAAAGGTAATGATCGCCGGAGCGGACACATTCCGGGCAGCGGCCACAGAGCAGCTGGCCAAATGGGCTGAGAGGGCGGAAGTGCCGATGATCGGAGGCAATGAGGGTGCGGATCCGGGATCTGTGCTCTTTGATGCGATTGCATCAGCCAAGGCCAGGGATATCGATCTGCTGCTCGTAGATACGGCGGGGCGCCTGCAAAACAAGGTCAATCTGATGGCTGAGCTGGAGAAGCTCTACCGCATTTTGCAGAAAAACTACGGAGAAGCTCATTTGGAGACGTGGCTTGTACTGGATGCGACGACCGGACAGAACGGTCTGGAGCAGGCGCGGCAATTTTCGCAGGCAGCGCCGCTGGACGGATTGATCATTACAAAGATGGACGGTTCAGCCAAGGGCGGTATCGCGATCGCGATCGCCGAGGAGATGGATGTGCCGATCAAGTATATAGGTGTGGGAGAGAAGATCACAGACCTTCAGCGCTTTGACGCGGAAGGCTATGTGAAGGCAATTATGAGTCAGGAGGAATGATTATGTCAAAGATCGAGATGAGATCACCGATCGTGGAGATGGACGGAGATGAGATGACCCATATCCTGTGGGGGATGATCAAGGAAAAACTGATCCGCCCATTCGTCGATCTCAAGACGGTCTATTATGATCTGGGCCTGCGTCACCGTGATGAGACGGGTGATCAGGTAACGATCGACGCGGCAAATGCGATCAAGGAGTACAAGGTAGGCGTCAAATGCGCAACGATCACACCGAACGCGGCCCGTGTGGAGGAGTACGGGCTGAGGGAAATGTGGAAGAGCCCGAACGGGACGATCCGTGCGATCCTTGACGGCACAGTCTTTCGCGCGCCTATCCTGGCTAAGGGAATCGAACCCTGTGTAAAGAACTGGAAAAAGCCGATCACTCTGGCTCGTCACGCCTACGGTGATGTCTACCGCAATGTCGAGATGGCTATTCCCGGACCGGGTCTTGTTGAAATGGTCTATACGCCGGCGGAAGGTACGCCGCAGCGGGTCACTGTGCACGAATTCAAAGATGCGGGTATAGTGCAGGGTATGCATAACAGACAGAGTTCGATCGAGAGTTTTGCCCGCAGTTGTTTTTCTTACGCGCTCGATGTCGGACAGGATGTCTGGTTCGCAACTAAAGACACGATCTCCAAGACCTATGACCAGAACTTCAAGCTGACTTTCCAGAAGATCTTTGACGAGGAGTTTGCCGATCGTTTCAAAGAGGCGGGCATT
>OMSP01000283.1 GCA_900313775.1 uncultured Eubacteriales bacterium | reverse complement strand
GGCTGGCAGATCCAGTACAGTTTAAAGAGCGATTTCAGCAGCTTTAAGACCGTGACCGTCAGCAGCGCATCAGCTGTTTCAAAGACGATCGGCGGCCTTGCAAAGGCAAGAACTTACTATGTCCGCATCAGGAGTTACAGTATGAACGGAAAAACGAACAGCTATTCCGCCTTCAGCAAGGTCCGGAAAGTGACGATCCTTAAGTAAAAAACAGGGAAAAAGTTTGCCCAGACAACAAAATTGGTAAAATTACTGATTGTAAAATAAAAAAAACATATATATAGTGTTAGGTATGTGGCATTTTGTATGCAGATAATGCAGCGGGTGCCGCCTGATAAAACAGTCTGCTCCCAGGGAGGAAGGACGGGCTGTTAGCGCCAGGACCGCAACAGGTCGACGAGGACGGCAGTGATCGAAAGATTCGGCGGATGCTGCCGCGGCACAGGGCATGTCGTAAGACAACGGTAAAAAGCAGAATCAAGACTGTAACAGAGACGTTTTCGGTGCCCTCGGAAAGAGTTGGATACAGAAATAAGAATAAGAGAATCATCGACTATTAGGAGGCTTAATTTTGGGCAAATATTTCGGAACAGACGGATTCCGCGGCGAAGCGAATGTGGTATTGTCGTATGACCATGCGATCAAGATCGGCCGTTTTCTGGGCTGGTATTACGGCGCAAGGCTCGGCAAGAAAGCCAAGATCCTGATCGGCAAAGATACCCGCCGCTCCTCATATATGTTCGAGTACGCGCTCTGCACGGGGCTTATGGCTTCCGGCGCTGACGCCTACATCATGCATGTGACGACGACCCCGTCTGTCTCTTACATCACAAGGACGGATGACTTTGACTGCGGGATCATGATCTCCGCATCCCACAATCCTTACTATGACAACGGAATCAAGCTTCTCAACCACAACGGAGAGAAGATGGATGAAGAGACGATCATTGAGGTAGAGAGGTATATTGACGGCGAGATCGCTGAGATCCCTTTGGCCAAGGACAGCGAGATCGGAAGGACCGTCGACTACGTGGCAGGCAGGAACCGCTATATCGGCTACCTGATCTCTTTGTCAAAATACAGCTTCAACGGCAAGCGCGTCGGCCTCGACGTTGCCAACGGTGCAGCATGGTCCATCGCGAAGGGCGTTTTTGATGCCCTCGGCGCCAAGACTTATGTTATTAACAATGAGCCGGACGGCTTCAACATCAATACCGACTGCGGCTCCACGCACATCGAGCACCTTCGCAAGTTCGTGCTGGACAACCATCTGGACGTCGGATTTGCCTATGACGGCGATGCGGACAGATGCCTGTGTGTCGACGAAAAGGGAAATATCATCACCGGCGACCACATCCTGTACATCTACGGCAAGTATATGAAGGAGAGAGGCAAACTCCTCAACAACACTGTCGTGACGACCGTCATGTCCAATTTCGGACTCTATAAGGCGCTTGACAAGGCAGGGATCGGCTATGTCAAGACGAAAGTCGGCGACAAGTATGTCTATGAGAACATGGTCCAGAACGGGAACCGTATCGGCGGAGAGCAGTCAGGACATATCATCTTCTCCAAATACGCGACGACCGGAGACGGTATTTTGACCAGTCTCAAGATCATGGAAGTCATGCTGGCCAAGGAGAAGCCCCTCAGCGTGCTGGCCGCGCCGGTGGTATTCTATCCTCAGGTCCTCAAGAACGTGCGCGTGAAGAGCAAACCCGATGCGCAGAACGATCCGGACGTCCTTGAAGCGGTCAGGCTCGTGGGCAATAAGCTCGGTCAGGACGGAAGGATCCTTGTCCGCGAATCCGGTACAGAGCCTGTGATCCGCGTCATGGTGGAAGCGGACACCGATGAGATCTGCGAGAAATACGTGGATTCCGTCATTGAGGTGATCGAAGAGAAGGGACATATCGTAGACTGAGCCTGCGGAACAGAATTGCAGAATAAATAATAGAATTAAGGAGAATAATAATCATGAGAGTAGTGATCCAGGACAATTATGACAAGATGAGCAAGTGGACAGCAGATTATATCGCTGCGAAGATCAAGGCGCACAAGGAAGACAGGCCTTTCGTCCTCGGCCTTCCTACAGGCTCCTCCCCGATCGGCGTCTACAACGAGCTT
>OMSP01000284.1 GCA_900313775.1 uncultured Eubacteriales bacterium | reverse complement strand
ATATCGAGGAAGAAGTTGGTGTTTATTTTTGTTCTATGAAAACCAACCAACCTTTTTCCATAGATTTGCGTAAAATGGTTGGGTGAAAATGCAAATAATCAAAAAAACACCAACCAAAGATGCTCATTCATCAGAATTATGCTAAAAATGGTTGGTGTTATTTGCAGTATGCTCCAAAACACCCAACCCGGCTTAATGTTATCTATTTAAGCAGGTTGGGTGGTGGGAGACAAGTCGATTTTTATCGACATTTATCGACAATTATCATCTTTTAGTTTTCAGGATCCTTACAGACATCGACCCAGTCTTCGGGGTGGATGCAGCACTCGAGCTCATCAATGAACAAACGCACGGCACTCTTGGCGTTGCCGGCGGCCGGATAGACGAGATCGTATTTCTTGAGACTTTCGTCGAGATAGACTGTGACGCCGTCATTGACACCAAAGGGGCATACGCCGCCCGGGGCATGGCCGATAAGCTCTTCGACCTGATCACCCGGAATCATCTTGGCTTTCGTCTGAAAGGTATCCTTGAATTTGCGGTTATCTATGCGCGCGGTCCCTTCGGCAAGGATCAGGATCGGTCCGTCGGGAGTGAGGAAAGAGAGTGTCTTAGCGATACGTCCGGGTTCAACTCCGAGTGCCTCAGCTGCTTCCCCGACGGTGGCTGAGGACTGTTCGGTCTCAATGATGCGTCCGGCGTAACCTTTCTCCGCCAAGTATTTTCTGGCTCTTTCTATAGACATAATTATTTACTTCCTTTTCTTTCGTGATGTTTCGTTTGCCGTATGCCCGATTCATTCAACATGTATCTTACCGGTGCTGTCACAGTGGTATGGAAATAAACCCTTCATCAGTCAGTACCGTCTGCTCTGTAAAGCCGGCCTCTTTCGCAAGGTCAGCAGCCAGATCAAAAAAGGCATCCTGTGTGGTCTTCTCATGCGAATCAGAGTTGATCATGATTCGTCCGCCGCGCATGCAGATGGCGCGCAGTATATCCGACGCGGGATAGGGTGCTTTGCGGTAGCCGCGTGACATGGCGCCCGTATTGATCTCAAAGATCGGTGCGCCTGTGATGCTGGCTCCGTTTCTCTGGGCACTGGTGAAGAGTGAACCCATGCATGCTGAGGTAAAGATCTTATTCAATGCGTTGGTCCACGCTTCGATATACTTCGGATGTCCGGGGTCAAACAGGGTCCCGTCCTCATTAAACTTACTGATCAGGTCAAAATGCCCAATGATATCGCATCCGGTGATCTGTGGTATGCGCGCAACCATCTGATAATAGTCGGCAAGAAACTCGTAGACATGCCCTTCGTAGTATTGGAGTATGTTTTTTACGAGTTCTTCCCGGCTGTCATCTACCGGGATAAAGATATCGTTTACCAATACATAGTGGACACTTCCGATGATATAATCCCAAGTATAGTCAATGGGATCGGAGAAAGCGTCCTGTTCGATGCCCAGATAAATCTTGATCCGGTCAGCATACTTTTTTCGCAATGAAATAATTTCTTCACGATATTTTTTCGTTTCATCCCGGCTCATGCAATAGCTTTCGTCGCAGCCGGTATACGCATGGCCGGAGAATCCGATCGAATCGAATCCGGCCGCGATCGCTTCTTTTATGATCTCCTCCGGCGTGTTCTTACCGTCGCAGTATACGGTATGGGTATGGAGGTTTTGCTTGTAGTTGGTCATTGTTTCACCTTTATTTGTATCACGTCATCTTTTCCTGTTTGATTTTCTTGTCTATGACATGGCGGGAGGCGAGCTCATCTCGCACATCTTTAAGGGAAATGCCCGCCTCGAGCATCAGCACCATGACATGGTAGGCCAGGTCGCCGATCTCATAGATCGTTTCTTTCTTGTCCTTCTGAGTCGCGGCTATGATAACTTCCGTGCTCTCCTCGCCGATCTTTTTGCAGATCTTATCGAGTCCCTTTTCAAAGAGATAACTTGTATAGGAGCCTTCTTTCGGATCGGTTTTACGGTCTTTGATGATCTCCATCAGCTCGTCCAGAGAAAAATCCGCTTTGTCTTCATTTTCCCAGAGGGGATTGAAGAAGCAGGTTTCACTGCCGGTGTGGCAGGCCGGGCCGTCCTTTTCAACGATGACCTGCAGAGTGTCATAGTCGCAGTCTGCAGTGATGCTCACGATGTGCTGGAGATTACCGCTGGTCTCACCTTTGGTCCAAAGCTCCTGTCTGGAACGCGACCAGAAACATGTGAGCCCAGTCTCCATGGATTTTATCAGACTCTCACGGTTCATCCAGGCGACCATGAGCAGCTTGTGCGTTCCGGATTCGATCACAACTGCGGGGATGAGACCTTTCTCATCGTACTTTAATGAATCAAGATTGATATTGTCGCTCATTTTTCTTCCTCTATTATTTTGGTAGTTATCTTAAACACAACAAAGATACTATTGTTTCCTGAGATGCGAGCAGATGCTCAGCTTAATCAATTACAGACGGACAGGTATGCTCTCCGCCGCAAGTTCATTTTTCAGATCCGGGATCGCCACCTCTCCGAAGTGGAAGATCGAGGCGGCAAGTCCTGCCGACACTTTCGGGATCTCGCGGAACAGTATCTTGAAGTCCTCCGTGCATCCTGCACCGCCCGAGGCGATTACAGGCACATCGACCGCATCGCAGACAGCCTGCAGCATCTCCAGATCAAATCCCTTTTTGACGCCGTCTGTGTCGATCGAGTTGACCACGACCTCGCCGGCGCCGTTCGCTACACAGCGTCGGATCCATGAGATCGCCTCCATCCCGGTATTTTCCCGGCCGCCTTTGGCAAAGACCATAAACATTCCGTCGACACGCTTGATATCTGCCGAGAGAACGACGCATTGATCGCCGTATTTAAGGGCCGCCTCAGTAACTAAAGCCGGGTTTTTGATAGCGCCTGTGTTGACGCTGACCTTATCGGCGCCGCAGGAGAGTACCCGCTCAAAGTCATCAACTGTATTGATGCCGCCGCCGACAGAGAGCGGGATAAATATCTCGCTTGCCACCTGTGTCAGGATATCGGTAAAGAGCTTACGCCCTTCGGCAGAGGCCGTGATATCGTAAAAAACGAGCTCATCGGCTCCGTTATCACTGTAATAGCGCGCCAGTTCGACCGGTGAGGATACGTCCTGTATGCCTTCAAAATTGACTCCCTTGACGACGCGTCCGTCGCGCACATCGAGGCAGGGAATGATGCGTTTGGTGATCATAGTGCCGCCTTTCTGATCGCTTCAGCCAGATCGATGGCTCCTGTATAATACGCTTTGCCGATGATCGCACCGGATAATCCCATCGCGACGAGCGCCTCGACGTCATCCAGAGAAGAGACGCCTCCGGAGGCGATAATGTCCAGCGACAATTCATTTGCCAGCTGTTCATAGAGCTCTCTGTTGGTTCCCTGCATTGCACCGTCCTTGGAGATGTCGGTGCATATGATCGTAGAAACTCCCTTTTCCTGCATGGCACGGCAAAAGCCGGAGAGTGTCTGATCGGATCGGTTCAGCCAGCCGTGGGTCGCGATGCAGCCGTCTTTCGCATCGGCTCCGACAGCGATATGCTTACCGAAGCGGTCAACGGCCTCATCGACAAACTCAGGCTTTGTCACCGCTGCAGTACCCAGGATCACGCGGGCAACACCGGCGTCCAGATACCGGTCGATCGTCTCCATGCTGCGGATCCCGCCGCCTATCTCAACTTGCAGAGAAGTTTTCCCGGCGACCTCGGCCACGACAGACATGTTTGGCGTCGTACCTTCTTTGGCGCCCTCCAGATCGACCATGTGGATCCATCGCGCGCCGGCATTTTCAAAGATGTGAGCAGTGTTTAACGGATGATCGTCGTAGACGGTCATCTGCCGGTAGTCGCCTTTATACAGGCGCACCGCTTTCTTATCATACAGATCGATTGCAGGTAAGATGATCATAGATCGCAAAACCTCTTCAGTATCTTCAGTCCGACAGGACCGCTCTTCTCGGGGTGAAACTGGCAGCCGATGACATTGTCCTTCGCAACAGCGGCGGTGAGAATGGCGCCGTACTCAGTCGTCGCTATCACGTGCTCGGGCGCCGCATCAGCATAATAGGAGTGTACAAAATACACATAGTCACCCTGTCTGGTATCTGTAAAGACCGGATGGTTATGGTAGAGAGTCAGCGCATTCCATCCAATCTGCGGAATGAGGAGATCCTCTGTCAGAGCCTCTTTGATCGGGCGGATAACGCCGGGGATCAGACCCAGACCATCCCATTCTCCGTATTCATAGCTTTTATCCAGCAGCAGTTGCATCCCCAGACAGATTCCGAGGATATATTTACCGCGGGCGGCCTCCTCCCTGATGACCGCATCCAGACCTGTGTCTGCCAGAAGATTTGCGGCATCGCGGAATGCTCCGACACCGGGAAGCACCAGTTTATCACAGGCGCGTATCTCGTCTGCGTCGCCCGTGACCGTCACTTCCTCGCCGATCGCCTTGATCGATGATCGAAGTGAAAAGATATTTCCCAGTCCATAGTCAATGATACCTATCATAGCGCACCTTTGGTGGACGGCAATTCATCGCCCAGTTGAGGATCGATTGCGATCGCTTCACGGAATGTCCTTGCAAAGGACTTGAACGCCGCTTCGATGATATGGTGCGAATTCTTGCCGGTGAGATAGTGGATGTGCAGCGTAATGCGTGCCTCCCGTGTCAGTGCCATAAAGAACTCT
>OMSP01000285.1 GCA_900313775.1 uncultured Eubacteriales bacterium | reverse complement strand
CTGTCTTTTCCGTAAAAAAGCGCCGCCCTTCCGGGCGGCGCCATGTCCTCAAACAGAGGCTGCAATGATCTGCTATACGGCAGCGTAGGTACCTGTGATACTGCCTTCGGCGATGATGTTGCCCTTACCGCCGTCCGCAGCTTGGTCAAGTCCCTCCCTGACCGCATCGACGCTGACGCTCTCGGCATCGAAGTTGCCCGGGTATGAAGCTGCAGGTCCCTTTAGCGCAAAGACGTAAATCACATAAATATGTACGCCTTCCGGCGGATAAGGTCCGACATACTCTCCGGAATTCTCACCGTGCTCAAAGCCCGGCTCGCCGATCCCGCTGACTCTCCAGTGGAGCCAGTAATCCGTGTCATACTCGTCGATCATATAGACGGCATACTCGCCGGCGCCTTCAATGCTATCCCAGGTAAGTTCGGGGGAAGCATTCTGACCGGCGTCGGTAAAGGAGATGGAATCATCCCATTTGCCGTCGCGCAGATCCTGCGAAGTAACTTGAATCTTTTTTACATCTTCCATGATGCTCACCTTTCAGATTCAGGCTGTGGCCTTTTTGACATCGTCGACAGCCAGGGCGATCATCTTCTTGATCTGGTCGACATTGTCTTTCTCCGGCTCACAGTAGAGCAGGATATCATTGTTCGTATATCCGCGGGCCAGTCTGATGTTGGACGGGATATCCTCGTCGACGATCTTGTAGACGATGTCGTATCCGCTCATATCGCACCAGCTCTTGTTCTCGAGAAGCTTGTCGATAAAGCCCTTCCAGGCCGCCTCGTCCTCAAAGTCAACTCCCGGGATCGTGTAGTTGTAACGGACCAGCATACGGGAAGCCTTTTCGAAGGTGTCGATATTGTCGATGACTTCGCCTGCTGTCTCAGCGCTCGGCTCCTGATCAAAGCCTGCTTCCTTCCAACCGTCGATATACTTCTTTGTCTCATCGTTGAAGAACAGGACTAACTGGCTTGCCTTCGGCTTGCCGGTGGCAAGAGAGACGATGATATAGGAGGCCAAGCTGAAGATCAGGCCGATGATGACCGGATCGATACCGCTGTATACACCGGCGAGCTGCAGCGCATAGAACAGGATATAGGAAACGGAGCCGAGGATGAAGCTGCAGAGAGCTCCCTTCTCGTTGCCGCGTCTCCAGAACAGAGCGCCGATGATCGGGACCGCATAACCGCAGGTCGCGAGAGATGCGGAAGCAAAGACCGCGTCAAGGATAGACGGCAGGATAAATCCGAGGACACCGCCGGCGGCAAGTGTGATCGTCACGCAGATACGGGACGCGCGCACCATTTCCTTCTGGCTTGCCTGCGGCTTGAAATAGCGCTGATAGACATCCTTGACCAGGTTGGAAGCCGAGGATGACGAGAAGTTGGAGATATTGGACATAGCGGCTGCCATGAATCCGACCAGGATGATCGGGATCAGCCAGCGCGGAACGACCTTCTCCATCAGGTCATAGACGACCAGCTCATAGTTGTAATCGCCGAGTTTCTCCGGGCTTCCGATGACGCCGAACGCCGCGATAGCCATCAGAACAGTCGAAACATAAGCGCCTGCCGTAAAGAGGGCGCCGAGCAGAGAGCCTCTGTAGGCTGTCTTGGAATCACGGGCCATCCAGACGCGCTGCCACGGATCCTGCTCGGTCGAGAACGCGGGCAGATAGGCGATCAGCAGAAGCAGCGTCGTGCCGATACCGAATCCGAAGAAGTTCCACCAGCTCACATCGCTGCCAGCGATATGAGGTGCCGTACCCAATGTCGCTCCTGCAGCTCCCTCTACCGCGCCTGATGCAAGCGCACCGCTCGCGTATTTGAGGCCGAGGATCGCGACCGCGAAGCCAACGATGATCAGCATGAGATACTGAATGACCTCGGTCAGGACGACAGTGTGCATACCGCCGATGTTGACGTAGATCATAGTGGCGATGATGATGATCACACCACCGATCCAGCCCGGCCATCCGAAGAATGTCTCAAAGACATAGCTCATCGCGATGAACTCCATGGCACTGTAGCCTGCGAAAGCGATCAGCAGGATGATGGCAAGAGGCGGACGGACAGCGCTGTTGTATCTCATCTCAAGCATTTCAGCCTGG
>OMSP01000286.1 GCA_900313775.1 uncultured Eubacteriales bacterium | reverse complement strand
TGGTTGCGGCGGCCAAGGAAGAAAAACCGGATGCTCTGATCCTCGGAGAAGTCTGGGAGGACGCCTCCAACAAGACGGCCTACGAAGAGCGCAAAAACTATTTCCGCGGGGACAGGCTCGACTCGGTCATGAATTATCCGTTAAAAAATGCGATCATCAGATGCGTGCGCCACGGGGAGGCGGAGACGCTCGCGGAGACGGTGGAGACGATATGGGAGAACTATCCTCCCTATGTGATCCACGCGCTGATGAATCATCTGGGGACGCACGACAGTTTCCGTATACTGACTGCACTGGCCGGCGAGGAGCTGGATCCGGAGACGCCCCGGGAGATTCAGGCTGCGACCCATATGGACAGCGATGCGTGGCAGACCGGGATCCGGAGACTGATGACCGCGTCACTGTTGCAGATGACGCTGCCGGGAGTTCCCTGCATCTATTACGGAGACGAGGCCGGTACGGAAGGTTACAAGGATCCCTTCAACCGGACCTGCTATCCGTGGGGAGGAGAGAATACAGAGCTTCTCTCCTGGTACCGTAGACTGACTTCCATCCGCCGGGATCACCCTGTGTACAGGACAGGGGATTACAGGACGGCAGCAGCATGCGGCGGACTGTACGCGTTCTCAAGGAGCTGCGATCAGGAAGAGATCATCACGGCGGTCAATTGCTCAGATCAGCCGCGCGAACTGACATTGGAAGGCAGTTATACGGATCTGCTTCAAAAAAGAGATTATCGCGGGACGATCATACTCGCTCCCGGTGAAAGGTCGCTGTTGTTGAAAAATGATTGATCAAAAGCAAAAGCACAAAGGTATACTGCTGCCGGTCTTTTCCCTGCCCTCGCGGACAGGGATCGGCTGCTTTTCCGAGGAGGCTTACGCTTTCATAGATTTTCTCGAAAAAGCCGGGCAGGACGCCTGGCAGATCCTGCCTCTCGGACCGATCGATCTGTGGCATTCTCCTTATCAGCCATGTTCGGCATTTGCGGGGGAGCCGCTGTATATCGATCCCGAGAAACTGGCTGAAGAAGGACTGCTGACCTCTGAGGAAATGACGGAGTATTGCGATGCGGTCGGTATCACAGACCGCGTTGTCTATGAGGTATTGGTTCCGGCAAAGAAAGGCCTTCTGAAAAAGGCCTATGACAAAGCGATACGACTCAACGATGGAAGTTATCTGAAAGAGTTTGCGTTATTCAAAGAGAAGAACAAAGGCTGGCTGGATGATTACTGTCTGTTTATCGCGCTGCACAAAGAACAGAAAGATAAACCATGGACCGGCTGGGATGAACCGCTGCGTTCACGTGATCCCCGGGCTCTTGATCAGGCGAAAAACACACTTGCGCAAGCGATCGATTATGCCGCATGGCTTCAGTTCGAATTCTTCCGTCAGTGGCAGTCTCTGCGCGATTATGCGGGAGGGCACGGCATCAGGATCATCGGTGACATGCCTTACTATATGACTTTGGACAGCGTGGAGTGCTGGAAGAGACCGGAGCTGTTTCAGCTGGATGCAGACTACAGGCCGAAAGTCATCTCCGGTGTGCCGGGGGATAAGTTCAACAGTGCGGGGCAGATCTGGGGGAGTCCCGTGTATAACTGGGCGGACAGAAAAGAGGAGATGATCTGTTGGTGGCAGGAGCGCATCCGGCGTGGTTTTGATTTTTACGATGCCCTGAGGATCGATCACGCAAGGGCTTTTGAAGCCTGTTACGCGATTCCGGCAGAGGATCCGGACGCCAGAAACGGTCATTGGGAAAAAGCTGCGGGCGCGCAGGTGTTTGCGTCGTTTTCCCGTGAGATCGAAGAGGAGCGGCTTATCGCAGAAGATCTGGGTATGATCACGGAAGATGTGCGTCAGATGATGCGCGAAACAGGTCTTCCGGGCATGGCGGTCCTTCAGTTTGCTTTTGACAGCGGGAAAGACAATCCTTATCGTCCGGCCAACATCCGTCCGGCGACAGTCGTCTATACCGGGACACATGACAACAATACGACGACAGGCTGGTATCAGGATCTGCGCGGACGACGCCGCTGGCGGGTCAGATGGTACTTCAGAAAAGCACGCAGAGGAACGGTGACTGAGAAAATGATCCGGGCAGCGTTCGATTCACAGGCCCGTCTGGCCATCATACCTCTGCAGGATCATATGGGGCTGTCGGGAGAGGCACGTATCAACACGCCCGGAACAACGGAGGGCAATTGGAACTGGCGTCTCGACCCATCCTTGCTGACAGACGAGCTGGCAGAGAAAATCAGGATGATCAGCGCTGTCAGCGGATCATAACGGGAGATGAAGTAAAGAGACATCATTTAAGGAGATATCTATGAGCATCTATGAGAAGATCGTAAAAGCAGAAAAAGAGGGAAGGTCATATGCCCTGGCCACAATCGTCAATACAGTCGGCTGTACGCCGCGATCGGCCGGTACGAAGATGCTGGTCTTTACGGACGGCAGCACCGAGGGGACTGTCGGCGGAGGGCTGGCGGAACAGCTTGTCATAAAAGACGCGCTCAGCTGTATGCGCAGCGGCAGACCTTTGCTGAAACGTTATTCACCCAAGACAATAAAGGAGGCTGATATGGAACCGGATTGCGTGAAGACGATGGATATTTTTATAGAACCGCATGCCAGCGGAGCAGTTCTGTATCTTTTGGGCTCCGGCCATGTGGCGCAGGCAGTATTGCCGCTCGCCGTGAAGACAGGGTTCTATACGATCGTAGCTGATACACGCGATATGTCAGATTACCGGGAAGAGCTGGCCGGGGCAGACGAGATCATTCAGATCGACAGCTTTGATGATCTCAGTATGCTGGAGCCGACGGCAGGAGCCTACTATATCGTCTGCACTTCCTCACATGCGACCGACGGCCAGGCACTCGGTGCAGCCATGGGACAGGATGCGGCTTATATCGGGATGCTCGGAGCCAAGCACAAATTTCTTCCCATTTTCAATGATCTGCGCAAGGCGGGGTATACAGATGAAGAGCTGATGCAGATCTATGCCCCGATCGGCCTGGATATCGGCGGCGAGGGACTGGATGAGATTGCCGTGGGAGTCATCGCTGAGATGATGGCTGTCAAATACGGAAGGTCAGGAGGCTTTTCGCGCGATAAAAAGCGCGCAGAGCTCTTCCCGGATGCCGGTGAAAAGTGACAGTCGCGCGGACTATATGATATAATTTAATCGGAACATACTAAACCATATCCCTTATCAGCGAATGTGAAGAGCATTTGACGGGAATGATATTAGGAGGTACCTATGAACAATTCAAAACGTTTTACCACGAAACAGCTCGTGGGGATGGCTGCACTGACAGCGATCGTTATTATACTGCAGTTTGTCGGAAGTTCGATCCGGTTCGGGGTCTTTTCGATCTCGCTTGTACTGATACCGATCGTCGTAGGGGCGGCTCTTTTTGGCGCGGCAGGCGGTGCGTGGCTCGGTTTCGTCTTCGGAGTTGTCGTGCTGCTGTCAGGAGATGCGGGACCGTTTTTGGCGGTCAATCCGGCGGGCACTGTTGTCACCGTATTGTTAAAAGGTATAGCGGCCGGTCTGGCAGCAGGACTTGTCTACCGTGCACTTCAGGACAAGAACCGATATCTGGCAGTCATCGTGGCGGCTTGTGTCTGCCCGATCGTGAACACCGGCATTTTTCTGATCTGCTGCAAACTGTTCTTTATGGACACGATCAATGCATGGGCAGAGGGAGCCGGGTTCAAGAGTGCCGGAGCCTATATGATCCTGGGCCTGGCAGGAGTCAATTTCCTGCTCGAGATGGCAGTCAATATCGTGCTCAGTCCGGTGATCATGCGCCTTATCGCTATTGGGCAGAAGGAGAATGAGAGATGATTCTGGTAGTAGATATCGGCAATACACAGACCAAAGTCGGCCTGTTTGATCAGGACGAATTGCTGGTCTATGAACGGCTCTCTACGGACGCCAAAAAGACAGATACGGAGTACTCGATCCTGATCAATTATATTCTCGAATCTGCCCGTGTCCGGCCGGAGGATATCCAGGGAGGAGCTCTCTCGAGTGTTGTGCCGCCGGTCAATCACTATCTCTATAAGGCGATCAAGAGAGTGACAGGACATGCGCCGATCATCGTCGGTTCGGGGATCAAGACAGGTATGAAGATCAAGATCGATGATCCGGCTACTCTCGGAGCTGATATGGTGGTAGCCGCGGTCGGAGCGCTCTGCGAGCACACCGGTCCCATGATCGTCATCGATATGGGGACCGCCACGACCTATTCTTATATCGATGAGCACGGTGATTTCTGCGGAGCCATCATCATGCCGGGGCTCAACGCCAGTCTGGAGTCGCTGGTCTCTAATGCGGCATTGCTGCCCAAGATCAGCTTTATCGCTCCGAAAAAAGTCATCGGGACCGACACGATAGGATCTATGCAAAGCGGCCTGATCTTCGGAGAGGCGGCGAGGATGGACGGAATGATCGCAAAGATCCGTCAGGAGGCCGGATGCGAAGCACCGGTCATCGCTACCGGCGGGATGTCAAAGGTAGTGTTGCCGCATTGTCAGACAGAGATACTTTATGACGACCATCTGGTCTTAAAAGGTCTCAGAGAAATATACAAGATGAACCGATAAGGGGGCGCGCCTGACTCAGACCGGCGCGGACAGCGATATGCAAGACTCTTCAACCAAAAGAAAAATCAACAAGAAGCTTCTGATCATTCTGATCGTGATCCTGGTGGCAGCTGTCGCGGCCGCGGTAGTGCTTTTCATCCTTCATAAGCGCCGCGCACAGGCCGGAGATGATGTCTATGTCGATACGGTCGCAGCCATCATGGGCGAGGAAGGAAACGGTGAAAACCGGTTTGCCGGTGTGGCTGAGTCCAAGCAAAGCTGGCAGGTGACTCTTACCGAGGGGAGCTCGGTGGGCAAGATCTATGTGAAGGTCGGCGATGCGGTCAAAAAGGGAGATCCTTTGTTTGACTATGACACGGGGCAGATGGGCGAGAACAAAGAGCAGGCGGAGATCGATCTGCAGCGCTTGAAAAATGAAAGAGCTTCGATCAGTACCATGATCAGTCAGCTCAACCGGGAGAAGCAGAGTGCCGGCGCGGGGGATAAAGGCACCTATACCATACAGATCCAGGAGCAGGAGCTGGCCGCCAAGCAAAAAGACGTGGAGATCCAGGAGAAGAACAAGGAGCTTCAAAAGATCAAAAACGCGATGAAGAACGCGACAGTCAAGAGTCAGATCGACGGGGTGGTCAAATCGATCAACCGATCTCAGGCTGCCACCGAAGATGCGGAGGATGCGGAGGATGCGGAAGCCGGTGTCATGGAAGGAGATACCGAAACGAACGCTTTCATGACCATCATGCAGACTTCTGCGCTGCAGATCAAAGCAAGTGCCAACGAGCAGAATATCGCCTCCCTCGAGGAGGGCGCTGCCGTGGTCGTTCACTCCCGGGTGGATGATACGACATGGAAGGGCAAGATCACCAAGATCGACAGTGATACTCCTCAGAAGAATACGCAGGAGGATATGATGGAGGAGGAAGAAGAGTCTTCAGAAGAGACGAGCTCCAGCTCATATCCGTTCTATGTCGAGCTGGAGTCCAGCGAGGGGCTGATGCTTGGGCAGCATGTCTTTGTGGAGCCGGACACCGGACAGGGGGAGAGAGAAGGAATCTGGCTCGATGAAGCTTTTATCATGGATATTGACGGCGATCCCTATGTGCTGGCGGAAAACAGCAAGGGAAAGCTCAAAAAACGTCCCGTCAAGCTGGGAGACTATGACGAGGAAATGATGCAGTATGAGATCACGAGCGGACTGAACAAGAAAGACCGCATAGCGATACCTCAAGAGAGCGAAGAGGAATAAGCAGATGCTCATTGAGTTGCAAAATGTCTGTAAGAGCTATTTTCAGGGAGACATGGAACTGCCTGTCCTGAGAAATGTATGCTTCTCCATGAGAGAGGGAGAGTATACGGCTGTCATGGGACCGTCGGGTTCCGGTAAATCGACTCTGATGAATATCATCGGCTGTCTGGATCAGGCGACCAGCGGCACGGTGGTCATAGGGGGCGAAAATGTTGACGGACTGAGCGACAACGAATTATCCGATGTGCGCGCTCAGAAGATAGGCTTTGTCTTCCAGATGTTTAATCTTCTGCCCTATATGTCTGCACTGGACAATGTGGCTCTGCCGATGAGCTATATCGGTGTTCCGAGAAACGAGCGGCGGGACGTGGCAGAAGAGATGCTGGAAAAAGTAGGCTTGTCCGACAGGATAGATTTCCTGCCGAATCAGCTCTCCGGCGGTCAGAAACAGCGCGTCGCCATTGCGCGGGCGATGGTGAACCACCCCCAGATCCTGTTGGCCGATGAGCCGACAGGCGCGCTGGATTCCAAGTCGGGAGAACAGCTGATGGAACTCTTTTCCCGTCTCAACGGGGAGGGAACGGCGATCCTTATGATCACCCATGATTCTCATATCGCGGCACATGCGCCGCGTGTTGTCACCATCTATGACGGTGTGCTCAGCGAGAGGTACGGTGCGTATGAGTAAAAAGAAAAAAATAATATGTATCGTATTGGCATCTCTTGCCGGCGCAGCCATATTGGCCGGTATCGGTCTGGCCATACGTCATTCGGTCCGAGGGAGCCGCGTCATCGTGATCTCAGCGGAAGAGCAGGCAGAGTACGAAGGTCCGGACGAGGACAGTTCCGATATTGAGGGCCTTATCACCTCCGGCGCGTCGCAGAGCATCTATCTGACAGAAGCCATGCCGGTAAAAGAAGTCAAGGTCAAGGAAGGGCAGCATGTCCAAAAAGGAGATGTCCTGTTGATCTATGACACCACAAAAACAACTTTTGCCGTTGAGAAGCAGGCACTGCAGATCAAGCAGATCGAAAACGCGCTCCAGATCACAGAACGCAATATCCGTACGCTGCAGAATATCAAGCCTTCGTCCGGAGATGACTACAGCGATGATGCTGATGATACGGATGAGACTCCGAAGAAGAAAAAGAAGACTACTCCCAAGAAGAAGACAGAGCCAAAGAAAGAGGAGCCGAAAAAGGAAGACCCGAAGGAAGATCCCTATAAAGATGTCAAGGGAGTCGACAAGCTGACGGGTGCGGATGTAAAGAAAGCTTATAACAACAACTCCTCAGAAAAAGATCTGGGGACTCAGAATAATCCCTACCGTTTCCTCTGCAAAGAGACAGCTACGATCGAGGCATCATTTATACGGGAGATGAAGAAATGGGCGACAGAAAAGAAAGCGCCCCTGTTCTTCGCGATCGAAGTGCGGGCGGAAGACAAGGGGTCCGGCGATCTCAGGATGATGTGGATGAATGACGCCAACTATCTGCCGGCCGTGGGCGAAGAGGATAACTGGGAATGGACCCTTCAGTTTGCGAAAAAAACTCAGGAAGCAGATGAGGGAGATAATACGGCTGATCCGGAAGGCACATCCTATGGAGATACGGGTTCCTCCCCCAAGGTCGTCCTGCTCGCCGGAATTATGGGAGACGAGGATATGGACGAGGGAGATGACGATGATTACGATACCTCCAACAGTCTGATATCCGCCAGCGAATCCTATACGAGCGATGAGTTACGGGAGGCTCTGATCGAAGAGAAAGAAAAACTGGCTGATTTACAGCTTGATCTCAGAGAAGCCAAGCTCAAACTCAAAAAAGCTAAAAAGGCCCTCTCCAAGGGGACTGCTAAGGCGAGCGCCAACGGCGTGGTCAAGACAGTGGGTGATCCGACGAATCCGCCGAAGGACGGATCCGCATTCCTGACGGTCGGCTCTGTGAAAGGACTGACTGTACAGGGCGCGATCAGTGAACGCAAGCTTGGCAGGATCAAATCCGGAGACAAGATCAGGATCAATTCCTGGCAGACCGGCGAACAGCTGACGGCGACCGTGGATGATATCTCACCTTACCCCGATACCACCGGTATGTTTTCATCGGTGGACAGCACGGCTTCCATGTATCCTTTCACGGCCAATCTCGATGAGACGGACACGGAACTCTCGGAAGGCGAGTGGGTCGAGGTGCTGCTGGGCAGCGGCAGTTTTGAAGAGGACGCAGACCAGAGCCTATATGTGATGAAGGCTTTTATACGGAATGACGGAGATCAGAAATATGTCCTCAAACGCAGCAAGGGCGGCAGGCTTAAAAAGCAGGTCATCGAAGTAGGCAAGAGCAGCGGAAGTTCGTATGAAGTGATCTCCGGTCTCAAAGCAGACGACTGGATCGCCTTCCCTTACGGAAAAAATGCGAAGGAAGGTGCGAAGACACGCGAGGGGACCCTCGATGAGCTGTATGAAATGTAGTCAGGGAACAAGATATGGCTGAGAATTTCCGATTTGCCTTACAAAGCATCCTGTCTCACAAGATGCGCTCCATATTGACAATGCTCGGCGTGATCATCGGTATCGCGTCGATCATTGCTATTGTCTCAACGATCAAGGGCACTAATGAGCAGATCATGGAGAGCATGATCGGTGCCGGCAACAACAATGTCACAGTGGTCCTGAGTCAGGGAGGCGAACCCTATTATATGGATATGGGGACTCCTCAAGGAGTTCATCCGATCACGGACGAGCAGAAGGCAGAGATCCGTCAGCTCGAAGGCGCTCAGGACGCGACTTTTTATTATCACCGTGACTATTCCTCCGAGGTGCGTGCCGGTGAAAATCTGCTGGACTCTGCCAAGCTATATGGTATCGATCAGCATTTTCTGAACACGCGCGGGTATGAAGTCATAGATGGTATGCCGTTTGTCAGTGCAGACTACGCCAAGATCAACAAGGTGGTCATGATCGACGAGGCGGCGGCAGAAGTCCTGTTTCCGTCGTCTGAAGCGGTCGGGAGCACGATCGAGATATCCGGAGAGCCGTTTATCGTGACAGGCGTGATCCGAAAAGCAGGTGACAAACAGCCGGTGATCGAGACTCTGGACGATTATCTGACCTACTATGAGGAGGAGTACGGCGCCATCCTCATGCCGCAGAACGCCTGGCCGATCATCTATTCGTTTGACGAGCCGGAGGATTGTGCGGTCCGGGCGGACGAAGTGGAGCATATGAGCAAGCTGGGACGAGAGACGGCCAAGATCATGAATCGTTCGGTCTCGGGTACGGGAGATGATCCGGTATCCTACAAGGCCGAAGATCTGGTCGAGAAAGCCAAGGACCAGCAGGAACTGGCGGCCAGCACCAACAATCTCCTTCTGTGGGTGGCAGGGATCGCGCTTCTGGTAGGCGGTATCGGTGTGATGAATATCATGCTCGTATCGGTGACTGAGCGGACCAGTGAAATCGGACTGAAAAAGGCGCTCGGAGCCAAAAAGAAACGGATCCTGTTTCAGTTTTTAACAGAATCCGCTATGTTGACAAGCATGGGCGGTGTGCTCGGTGTGATCGTCGGCATCATTCTGTCGAAGATCATATCGGCATTGACGGGGACACCCTCTGCGATCAGCGTGCCGGCTATCTTGCTCGGCGTGATTTTTTCGATGGTCATCGGCATCGTCTTCGGTCTGCTTCCCTCTGTCAAAGCGGCCAACCTCAATCCGATCGACGCGCTCAGGCGCGAATAGATCTAAGCCATCAGCTCCTCACAGGCAGAGACGATATCTTCGAATTTATGGTTTTCATCCGCGGCAAAGTCGCGGATGTTTTTTACGAGGACAAGATCGGTCTTCGGCTGTTCCTTTATACGGTCGAGGAAATCCGTCAGGATCTCTTCGGCGTTGCCGAGTATGCTCAGGCCCGGAGCGGGAGTATCTTTGAGCAGCGCTTCCAGCATGCGGGCGGCCGCTTCATAGTCTTCCCGGTCCATCGGCTCCTTGATGCGCTGATCTGCCTGAGAGGCCATCCAGCAGGTGAAGACTGAATAACCCGGGTCGATCGTGTTGTCGATCCCTTCACGGAAGATCCAGTCTGAGATCTCCTGCGTGGCGGGCTCCAGACGGTCCACCGCATGGATCCGTCCCCAGCCGTGCACCTTCTTTGCGATATCGAAGACTTCCTGTACCGGACGGTCCCATTCGAGCATATTGATGACGGCGGGCAGTGTGAACTCGTCATAAAGACCCAGTGTGCGGACGGTATCCTTATAGTCTTTATCCATACAGATAAAGAGCATGCTGATGCCCAGGCCGAATTTGACACTCTCGACATCAGAGGACTGCTCCATCAGGATGCAGGCGAACTGAAAGAGGTTTTCAGAGCTCAGAAAGTCCACATGATCGGCGATATACTGCTGTACATCGGCCATGACCGGCAGAGCAGTGCTCTTATTGCCCAGCAGCCTGACCAGTTCTTCCGCCTTGTCATAGTCGCCGTCGGAAGCAGCCTCCAGAAACTCTTTGATGGAAGCCTGATCTGCATCACTGATCTTTTCCGGAACGGAATGAAAGACATACATGCCGTCTCTGGTGCCGGGGGCAAAATCGAAAGATCTCTCCTCGTCCTGAGGCAGACGGAAGTTCTCCGGGAGCTCGCCGTCTCTGATGTTTGCCTTGATATACTCATACAACGATAGTTCTGTACTCATTCTCAAATCCTCTTTCTATCCTTCGATCCAACTCTCATCATCCGGATCATCGCGGAACTTTATAAGTCTTGCGACATCTTCTTCGCGGATATACTCTTCTTCGGCCGCTACGCGCGCAACCACATCAAAATCAGTCAGGCTGACATTTTGTACCTGTGCTGCAGCGAGCCGGTCGATGCTCTTTTTCATACCGTAAGTGAATATGCTCGCGATACCCAGCACATCAGCTCCGGCGTCTCTTAAGACATTGACCACTTCTATACAGGAACCGCCGGTCGAGATCAGATCCTCGACGACTACCACTTTCTGTCCCGGCTCAAGACGACCTTCGATCTGATTCTTTCTGCCATGATCTTTGCTGCCGCCGCGCACATAGCCCATCGGGAGACCTGTGATATGTCCGACGATCGCCGCGTGGGCGATGCCGGCAGTCGATGTGCCCATAAGGACTTCCACATCCGGATAGTTTTCGCGGATCATTTCAGCCAGGCCGTTTTCCACATCGGTGCGCACTTCAGGTGCTGTAAGGGTCAGCCGGTTGTCGCAATAGATCGGACTTTTGATCCCGCTGGCCAGGGTAAACGGTTCCTGCGGACGGAAGAATACTGCCTTGATCTTGAGAAGATCTCTGGCGATCAATACACTGGTATCTGTCATTTCAGTCTCCTTCTTTCAAAAACTCTTTTACGCATCGACGATAAGCTGCCACAGGGTCATCCGCGGCCGTGATCGACCGGCCGACGACAATGTAGTCAGAGCCCAGCGCTCCGGCATCAGCCGGTGTCGTCACGCGTTTCTGGTCCCCTTTGTCGTCTCCTGTCAGACGGATACCCGGAGTGACAGTGACAAAATCTTTGCCGCAGATGTCATGCACCTTTGAAGCCTCCAGAGGCGAACAGACCACACCATCCAGACCGGCTGCCTTTGCGTTGGCGGCGTAAGACGCGACGACTTCCTCCAGCGGGCGGTCGATCAGCAGTTCTTCCCGCATTCTCGTTTCGTCGGTCGAGGTCAGCTGGGTGACAGCGATCAGAAGGGGACGGCTCCCGTCCGGACGCATCAGACCTTTCAGCCCTGCCTCCATCATGGCTCTCGTTCCCGCCGCGTGGACATTGACCATATCAACATCAAGAGAGGCGAGTGAGCGCATAGCGCATTCGACGGTGTGCGGAATGTCATGAAGTTTCAGATCCAGAAAGATCTTATGTCCGCGGGCTTTGATCCCGCATACCATCTGCGGACCCTCTGCATAGAACAGTTCCATTCCGATCTTGACGAAAGGCTTCTCCTCGCGGAACTGATCGAGGAAATCAAAAGTAGTTGCTGCATCCGGAAAATCCAGAGCAATGATCACATCTCTGTTCATACAGGCTCCTTCTGTCTGTTATTGCCGGTGAGCGGCACCGATGATATCGTTGATATCCTCTATTCTCAGACCTTTCATCACAGCCGGGAGGCTTTTGATGATCGTCGGGCAGATATAGGGATCTACCAGATTGGCCGCGCCGATCTCCACCGCTGTCGCGCCGGCCATCATCATCTCGATGACTCCCCTGGCATGACTGATGCCGCCGACTCCGATGATCGGTATCTTGACGGCCTCATAAGTCTGATAGACCATGCGAAGTGCCAGCGGGAAGATGCCGGGACCGGACATACCGCCTGTCGTATTAGCCAGAAGAGGTGCCCGTCTGTGCAGGTCGATCCGCATGCCCATAAGTGTGTTGATCAGGCAAAGCCCGTCCGCACCCTCCGCCTCGCAGGCGCGTGCGATCTCGGTGATATCGGTCACATTGGGTGAGAGCTTCATGATGACAGGCTTTTTCGTGACAGCCCGGACAGCTTTGGTCACTTTGGCTGCGGCGTCCGCGTCGGTTCCGTAAGCCATACCGCCACCGTGGACGTTCGGACAGGAGATATTCACCTCCAGCCAGCCTATCTGATCCTGGGCAGCCATCTTCTCGGCGACTTCGACATACTCGTCTATTGAAAAACCGCTGATATTGGCGATCACCGGCTTGTGAAACACTTCTTTGAGCTTGGGAAGCTCCTCCGCAATGACAGTGTCAACGCCGGGATTCTCGAGTCCGGTCGCATTTAATACGCCGTAGTCGTACTCAGCGATACGCGGCTGGGGATTGCCGAAGCGCGCTTCGCGTGTAGTGCCCTTGAAGGAGAAAGTTCCCAGACAGTTGATATCATAGTAATCGGCAAATTCATAGCCGTAGTTGAAGATACCGCTCGCGGGAATGATGGGATTGTCAATCGTGATGCCGCACAGGTCGACCTTGAGATTTACCATAAGATCTCCTCCCGCAAAAGCACAGGACCCTCTTTGCAGATCCGCTTCACCCCGTTCTTTGTCTGTACACTGCATCCGCGGCAGGCGCCGAATCCGCATCCCATCCGGCCTGCAAAGGAATACTCGCCGCCGCAGGTGGTCGAATCATAGATGTCATGCAGCATAGGAACAGGACCGCAGGCATAGATATAGTCATAGTCGCCGGCTTCCGGCAGTGCGTCGCAGACGATCCCCTTCGTGCCGGCTGTACCGTCATCCGTAGTGATCAGGACTTTGGCTCCGGTGCGGCGGAACTCGTCTTCATAGAAGATCAGGTCTTTCGTGGTGAATCCGAGGATGACAGTGACGTCTTTTCCCATTGCCAGCAGCTCTGTGGCAAGCCAGTAGAGTGAGGGACCGCCGACTCCGCCTCCGATGAGCAGAGGATGGTCGCCGCAGGCGTTCACGTCATATCCGTTTCCCAGACCGACCAGAAGATCCAGTTTTTCGCCGGGGTTCATGCGTGCCAGTGCGTCAGTACCGCGCCCGATCGTCTTGTAGATCAGAACGAGATGGCCTTCCACTTTGTCGCAGACCGCCAGAGGCCTGCGCAGATAGAATCCTTCCAGCCGGAGATTCACGAACTGGCCCGGTGTCGTGATAGCAGAGGTATCACCGGCAAGGCAGATCTCATAAACTTCGTCGGTCAGTTTGCGCTGAGAATCGATTGTGTAATTTATCTGTTGCATATGGACCCTCATTCACGGGTTGCTGTGCTGTGAATAACAAAAAAGCTACCTCAAAAGGCAGCTCAAAAATCAAAAAATAAAGGGCCTCTCCCCTGGCAATCGGATGAAATTGTCCGTGTCATATCCAGCAAATGAGGCTCCTTTCTTTGTCCCAAAAATGATAGCATACAGAAGGCAGATTGTCAATGAAGAGCTTACTTTCCGAGAAGGTCTATCTGCAGTTTATCCAGAGACATTTTAGTCGGGAGGACCTTGATGGAACCGACTACGAGCAGGTCTTCGATATTTTTGTCCTTGCAGAAATCTATTACGTTTTCATCTGTGTGCCGGTAATCGAGCACATACACTGTGTGGTAGTGGTCGACCAGGAACGGCACAAAACAGTTGCCGTATGAATCACAGAGAACCAGACAGGCGGATTCGTCCTCGATCTTATCATTGACGATGGTCACCTGCTTGGAGTCATCGCCGTGGAGGAAGGTCAGATATTTGTTTTTCTCGCTGTAAGCATCCGCGTTGACGATGACATAAGAATGGAGAGTCTCGTCGTCGGTGGTGATGATCTCGGCATCATTCGTGCCGTTGGGGATATAGGCCTTGACGGTGTCCGGAGTCTTTGCCAGCGACTCGTCACGCAGTTTCTGATAATAGGTGCCCAGGAAAGGCTTGAATTCCCGTGTCTCCTTAAAATAGCTTCGTTTATGGGCTTTCAGACCTTTCATATCGCAGAATTTCTTATAGGCATAGTAGGCGCCGTCGGCTGTCCAGTGATGGTCGGTCCTGAAAAACAGGTATTCGTCGTTGTGCTCGGCAAGTATCTTCGGCAGGTAGACGAAATTGACTTTATCGGACATCTTGGTGGCGAGGTATTGGAGTGACTGTGCCTGATCGGAATCGCCGATCTTTTTCTGCATGTCTTTATCCAGCAGCACGACATTGGTGGG
>OMSP01000287.1 GCA_900313775.1 uncultured Eubacteriales bacterium | reverse complement strand
TGCAAAGCCCCCGATAAGGCCTCCGATATGTGCCGCGTTGTTAATGCCCGATCCGGTAAGACCGATATAGAGAGTAAATGCGACTGCCAGAACGATACGCGCAAGACTGATGCCGGCGACAGGACCGCGGTGCCGGATCAGGACATAGATCATCGCTCCGAGCACAGCCAACACGGCTCCGGAAGCGCCGGCTGAAACTACTACCTGATCAGCTCTCAGATCCATAGCGACGCTTAAAAGATTCCCCAGCAGTCCGCCACCCAGATAGATGATCATAAACTTCCAGGATCCGATAAAACGCTCCAGAGGATCACCTACCGCTATCAGCACGATCATATTGCTTGCCAGATGATCCATGCCGAAATGGAGAAACATAGAGGTGAAAAGCGTGTAGAGGCTCTCTCCCGCTGCGATCTTCTGCGCGATCAGCGCGCCGTGATCAGCCATGAAAGAAGCGCTGTCTGTGTTTCCCATAAAGGAAAGGATCAGGAAAACACCGACATTGACAGTCAGGAGCAGGTATGTACAGACAGGCTTGTCCCGCTTCATATCTGAGCTACCGCCTCTTCGATATGACGCACACCGATGAGCCTGATACCTTCCGCACCCTTGACCTGGCGCAGAGAAGCCTGCGGGAGCAGACATGTCGTATAGCCGAGTTTTTTGGCCTCGAGCACGCGCTGCTGAGGCATGGTGACGCCTCTGATCTCGCCGGAGAGCCCGACTTCGCCGAAGGCGATCATATGCTCATCGATAACTTTATTGCTGTAGCTGGAAACAAGAGCAAGAATGATACCCAGATCGATCGCCGGTTCGTTGAGCTTGATACCGCCCGCGATATTGACATAGGCATCCTCATCGGACATATCGATGCCGAGCCGTTTGGAAAGCACGGCGATCAGGAGGTTGAGCCTGTTGTAGTCGCAGCCGGAAGCCGTGCGCCTCGGATAACCGAAATTAGTCCTGGCAACAAGCGCCTGGACTTCGACCAGCATCGGTCTCGTCCCTTCCATACAGCAGACGACGACAGATCCCGGAGCCTCCTGCGGTTTACCTTCCAGCATATATTCAGAGGGATTGGCCACTTCTTTCAGACCGTCGGAAGCCATTTCAAAGACTCCGATCTCATGAGTCGGGCCGAACCGGTTCTTGACACTGCGGAGGATCCGGTAGGCGGCATAGCGTTCCCCTTCAAAATACAGCACTGTGTCCACCATATGTTCGAGTACTCTCGGTCCGGCCACCTGTCCTTCTTTGGTGACATGACCGACGACAAAGACCGTGACAGCCAGTCCTTTGGCCAGCTGCAGCAATACGTTAGTAGAATCGCGCACCTGGGATACGGATCCAGGAGCGCTGCTCACAAGATCACTGGACATTGTCTGTATCGAGTCGATCACTACTGCCTGAGGCTTCTCTCTCTCGATCGTCTCACGGATTGTATCAAGATCCGTCTCGCACAAAAGTTTCAGATGATCGTTAAATATACCGATCCTCTCGGCACGCATCTTGATCTGATGCAGGGATTCTTCCCCCGATATATACAGGACATCTCTCTCATCGCCCGCAAGCTTCTGACAGACCTGCAGCAGCAGGGTCGACTTTCCGATGCCCGGATCTCCGCCGACCAGCACCAGAGAACCCGGGACGATACCGCCGCCGAGCACTCTGTCCAGTTCCGCGATATGAGAGGAATACCTGTCCTCCTGTACATGCTCGATCTCCCGAAGCGTCAGGGCTCTGGGAGTCTGCGCACGCTTCGTGCCGCCCCTCGCCTTGCCCGGCGCACCGGTCACGACTGTCTCCTCGACAAAAGTGTTCCATTCCTTGCAGGCCGGACATTGGCCGAGCCACTTGTTTTCTTCGTGTCCGCAGTTTTGACAGAAGTATACTGTCTTATTCTTCGCAGCCATATGATGATCCTTTTACTGAATTGACATAGCGATGCAAATTAAGGTCAGACACCCCGTAGGTATTGGGTGGATGACCGTATCACTCTACGGCAGTAAATGTAATGACATCTTTGGTAACCCCGACTTTGACAGTCGAGTTCTCAACCACTTCACTGCGCAGGATCGCGTCGGCGAGCGCATCCTCAACTTCATTCTGAATCGTGCGGCGAAGCGGCCGCGCTCCGTATTTGGCATTGGATCCGTCTCTCACGATCTTACGTTTGACCGCCTCAGAGAACCTGAGCGTCACTCCCATCTGTGTCTTCATGCGCTGAGCGACTTCACGCAGCAACAGTCCGGCGATGCGGATCAGCTCCTTCTCTCCCAGGCTGTGGAAGACAACGATATCATCGATACGATTGAGGAATTCTGGTCTGAACATCCGGCTGACCTCATTCATCACCGCGTCTTTCATTTTGGCGTATTCGCTCTCTTCGCTCGTCTCCGCCACAAATCCCAGATGCTTCGGATCCACGATAGAGCGTGCGCCGGCATTGGAGGTCATGATGATCACCGCATTGGAGAAATCGGCCCTGCGGCCCTGACCGTCTGTCACCTGACCGTCATCCAGTACCTGCAGCAGGATGTTAAAGACATCGGGGTGAGCTTTTTCGATCTCATCAAACAGCAGCACACAATACGGATGACGGCGCATCTGTTCTACGAGCTGTCCGCCGTCTTCATGCCCTACATAACCCGGAGGAGAACCGATAAATTTTGCTACACTGTGCTTTTCCATGTATTCGGACATGTCGACACGTATCATCGCTTCCTCGGTGCCGAAGAGTGCTTCGGCGAGAGCTTTTGACAGTTCTGTCTTGCCGACACCGGTCGGTCCCAGGAACAGGAATGACCCCACCGGCCGCTTCGGATCTTTGAGTCCGGTCCTTCCGCGCCTCACAGCTTTGGAGACCAGACTGACCGCCTCGTCCTGACCGATGATCCGCCTATGCAGGATCTTTTCGAGATTCCCCAGGCGGCTGGCTTCGGACTGAGTCATCATCTGCACCGGGATACCGGTCCAGGCGGATACGATATCAGCTATCTCATTCACTCCGATCTGAGGATAGACCACCGCCTGTCTGGCCAGACGCTTCTGCTGCGCCTCCATCTTGTTTCGCGTCTTTTCGATATCGATGTGAATATCATGTGCTCCCTTGATATCACCGCTGATCAGAGCTTCTTCCTCGTCAGCTTCCAGCCGCATCAGCAGATCGTGATAGGAAGTCTTTTTGGGTCGTTTGCTTCGGTGGAGCGCCTGTTTAGAGCAGGCCTCATCCAGGACATCCAGCGCCTTATCCGGCAGGAAGCGGTCCTGAATATACCGTTTGGACAGGCTGACACAAGCCTCCAAAGCTTCATCTGCCACTCTCACATCGTGATGATCCTCATAGCGTGTCCGCAGACCTTTGAGTATCTCGAAGCATTCCTCCTCTGTCGGTTCCTCTACCATGATCTTCTGCAGACGTCTCTCAAGCGCCGCGTCTTTTTCAACGTAGCGGCGGTATTCTTTGATAGTCGTCGCGCCGATAAGCTGGATCTCGCCTCTTGCCAGAGAGGGCTTAAGGATATTGGATGCATCCACAGATCCCTCCGAGGATCCCGCCCCGATCACAGTGTGGATCTCATCGAGAAACAGAATGACATGGCCGTCTCGCTTGACTTCCTCTATCAGATTCTTCAGACGTTCTTCAAACTCGCCGCGATACTTCGCTCCGGCCAGCATTCCCGCCAGATCCAATGTAAGCAGCCTTGCGCCGACCATCCGCTGCGGTACGTCGCCGGCCACGATCCGACTCGCCAGTCCCTCGACGATCGCGGTCTTTCCTACACCCGGTTCGCCGATCAGACAGGGATTGTTCTTCGTCCTGCGGCCAAGGATCTGCATGATCCTCTCGATCTCTGCCTCGCGGCCGATCACAGGATCGATTCGCCCTTCGGCAGCCTGTCTGGTCATATCGGTACTGTACTTGGACATCATATCGTCCCCGGGCTGTCCCGCCGCCATCTTGGACTCTTCTCCGAGCGCATTCTGATAAGCCGCGAAATCGGCTCCGGTCGTCCGGAAAATGTCTCGGATGATCTTCTTCAGATTGACATCCAGTGTAATCAGGATCTTCGTAGCAAGGCAGTCGACATCGCGTACCATAGCCAGCAGTAAATGTTCGGTCCCTATCCCGCGCATTTGCATGCGCGCCGCTTCATAGGCCGCTTCTTCTATGATAAACTGCAGCCTCGGGCTGTAG
>OMSP01000292.1 GCA_900313775.1 uncultured Eubacteriales bacterium | reverse complement strand
AGGCTTTGACAGATGCGCATTCATGCCGACCTGCAGCGAGCGCTGCACATCCTCATCAAAGGCCTTAGCGGTCAAAGCGATGATGGGTATTGTCTTCGCATCGGGTCTGTCCAGTGCCCGGATAGCAGCCGTAGCTTCCAGACCGTCCATTTCCGGCATGCGCACATCCATCAGTATCGCATCATAGTGACCGATCGGACTCTTATCGAACATCTCCAGTACGATTCTCCCGTTTTCGGCGTGATCGATCTCCGCCTCCCGCGTGAGGATGACCTGCTTCATGATCTCCGCATTGATAACGACATCCTCCGCAAGCAGGATCCGTCTGCCATTCAGCGGGACACGCTGCTTCTCCTTATAGAGGCTCATATTATTCTTTCTTGCGATCCTCTCGAATTCATCGATCACGTTAGATGCAAATAAAGGTTTCGCAAGGAAGCTGTCAACGCCGACATGCATGGCATCATCCATGATCTCATCCCAGTTGAACGAAGTCAGGATGATCACCGTCGTTTCCTTATCGTATCGCTTCCGTATTTCCTTTGCTACTTCAATGCCATCCATATGCGGCATTCTCCAATCCAACAGCACGAGGTTATATGGCTCATGCTTGGCATGCTGTAACTCCAGCATATGAAGCGCGGTTTGCCCATCGAGGCAGGTATCGGCTTTGATTCCCACTTCATCTAACACGATCCGAGCATGCTCTGCTGCGACCTCTTCGTCATCCACTACGAGAATACGCATATCCTTTGGATCGATGAGATACGTGGATGGTCCCTGGTGATCGCAGTTATTCAGCGAGAGGATAACATTGAACTCTGTCCCGACACCTTTTTCCGATTCAACAGAAATAGTACCATTCATTAATTCAACGATATTTTTCGTAATGGCCATACCGAGGCCTGTACTGCCGTACTTGCTGCTTCTGCCGCTGTCTTCCTGTGTGAACGTATCAAAGATCTTCGGGATGAATTCTTTATCCATGCCGATTCCAGTGTCCCTGACAGTAAACCTGATGGTCGAATGATCCCCGAAATCCGCGGTGCGCTCCACAGTCAGTGTGACGTCCCCCGGCGCATCCGTGAACTTGATCGCGTTCGACAGGATGTTGATCAGCACCTGTTTCAGCTTCATGTCGTCACCGATGTAGAAATCACTTACTCCGCCAATCATCATGCATTCATAATGCAGGCCCTTTTCTTCACATTGGGACATGACCATGGTGTTGATCTGCTCCAGCATATTACGGAAGGAGAATTCTTCCCTGCGGATCATCAGCCGTCCGGACTCGATCCGGCTCATATCCAGGATATCATTGATAAGACCCAGAAGATGATGTGCGCTTTCACCGATCTTGACCAGGTACTCCCGGGTTTCGTCAGGGAGCGCCTCGTTACGCTGCGCGAGACTGTTCAGGCCGATGATTGCGTTCATCGGCGTACGGATCTCGTGGCTCATGTTGGATAAGAATGCTGTCTTAGCTTTATTTGCCTCTTCTGCCGCAGCCAGTGCTTCGCTGAGGGCCCGGTTTGTAGCCAGCGCATCTCTCATTTCAGCATCAATATCTGTAAAGCCCAGACCGATAGCGTGAACGATATGATCATCACGGTCTTTCGGATGGCGTACCCCTGCCATGCGCAGCATTTCATAGTACTCCATGCCGTCTCTTCTTACCAGATAGCGATAAGCGATGATGTCGTTTGTAGCCAGTGCGTCACGTATACTCTCCGGATCGGAAAACTCCCGGAACCCTTCCTTGTATTCCTCATCCACATAGAGATCACAGTATTCTCTGATCCAGGCGTGATATGGGAAATGTACGCCTTCCGGAATCTGAGTGGAATCATCCGGATCTGCACGGTAGCAAACGGCCTCGTCAGCATCAATATCCACATGATAGACGCTTCGGTAATCAGACGCCATGGCAGTGATCATACTGTCCAGGTCTTTCTGGCGTTTTTCCTGTGAGAGAAACTTTTCCGTGATGTCTGAGATGAAGACAACATATACGCCGCCATAGGTTTCTGTTTCCGTATAATGGCCATAGTCGTCCACCCAGCGAACAGTCCCGTCCTTACGAACAATACGGTAAACTGTATAGTCCATACGCTCATTGCTGGTATCGATCTGTTGGACGATGGAGTCAGAGATCTTCTGATAATCGTCTGGGTGAACCAGGCCCTTGAATGTAAAACCGGTATATGCTTTGAAGTCTTCCAGATCTGTGCAGCCGTATATATTGAATACGGCTTTGTTCGCATAGATCAGTTTCTCAGGTGCCTCCGCCTGGTAAATAAAGAAGCCACCGGGCATATTGCCGCCGATTTCTTCAATAACTGAGAGGGTCTGGTTATTCAAATCAAATCTGTTTCTTACCATGCTACAGGTCCTTTGGTGTTTTTTATAGTTCAGACTCTACTTTCTCCATTGTAGCATATTCCCGCCCCGTAAACAATTAGTGACATGCTTGCATACAAACAAGACTTTGAAGCAAATGCTGCAGCCTTATTTCGTTGGATTTGTTTAGAACTTCGGTCTTCAAAAAAGCTCCCTGACCGTTTTTCAGTCAGGGAACTTTTTTGAGAGTTTTTTATATTTTTTTGAAAGGAGCCGAACCTGCCGTCCAACTCTCCTCTTATTATATATTGCCAGTTCGAAGACTCTCGTTCAACTGATACTATGCAGGTAAAATTTGTATTTTCTCCTGTCACATTGTATAATGACATTATAGGAGGAAAATGAAATGAATTATACGATTTCCAATATGCTCTCGGATCATATCCCGGAAGACTGGACGATTCTGACTCCATCTCTGGATCTGTCGGAGAAAGTCATTACAGCCATTTCAGTACAGGACCTCCCCATGGAAGGAATGCTGCGACCGGGGGAACTCGTACTGGTCAATATCAGTGCGAACGATTCGGAGGATACGGTAAGAAGGATCATAGAGGAAGCCGGAGCAGGCGGAGCCTCGGGTGTATTGCTGGCTTTTGAGACGGATCTTCCTATATCCGAGGAAAGTATCAAACGAGCGGAGCATCTGGGTCTTCCTTTGATACGGGTCTCCTGGAAACAGCGCTTCGCAGATATACAGGCTGAGGTTAACCGGGCAATCTGGGATACCAGGACCGGACCCTATCAGGCTCTGCAGAACAGTCTGTTTCAGGATTATTTCCGCGGGTGCCCACTGGAAGATGCGGTTCTCTCCATCGCGACGGTATTCTCTGCAGAAGCCGCGATCACAGATGAAAATGGAGCGATACTTGCTTCAACAGAAGAGTTTCAGGAAAATGCGGTCACGCTGCCCATCGAGATCAATCAGGAGCATCTGGGTGATCTACTGCTTGGAAACAGCGATGCGATCCCGGAGGATACGAAATCCATTGTACTTCCGTATATCTCATATCCTTTGACTTTGTGGTTCAATAAAATGCGGATCGAAAGAATCACAGAAACCAAACTGACCAGCGACTTTGCCATGAGCCTTGCCCGCGGACCGGTCACCGCAGCTGTAATACGTGATGCCAGGTATCTCGGGTTCTCTCTGAATCAAGACTATCGCGCTGTGACCCTGCGGATCGACAGAGATGCTCCGGATGAGCCTGGCGCAGTTCTGCAGCATAGTCCCGACATCACATCATCGGTGGTTCAGGAGGGAGACCATCTGCAGTTATCTGTGATTGCCGGAGATGATCTGGAGCACTACGTTGCTTTCATACAGGACACCTCGACGGGAAGCGACCTCCTGCTGGAGAAGCTGCTGGACCGCTGGGAAGCCAGAATACAGGAACTGGTTCCGGGCGCCCGGTGCCAGATGGGAATCAGTCAGCCCTTTCCCGGAGAAACCGGCCTTTCGGAGGCTTATCAGCAGGCGCTGGTGGCAATGGGCTTCTGCAGTCCAGGAAAAAGTGCCCGGATTTATTATGAGAACGCACGAAAACTTCGTATCCTTGCTGCCATCGCAGGACAGGCTGATATCCGGGAAGAAGCATCAAAGGTGCTTGGCAGGCTGATCGCATATGACCAGAATGGCGGAAGTATGGAACTGCTGCGGACTCTTGATACATTCTTTGAGCACAACTATAACGTCAGCGAGACGGCGCGGTCGCTGTTTATCCGCCGCCAGTCCCTGCACGGGAGACTTCAGAAGATCGAAGAGATGACAGGTTTCTCGCTGAAGGACCACGAGGACCTTTACGTATTGGAATCTTACTTACATCTGTCCCGGAATTTCAGTGCCAGACAGAATGATACATCATATATTATATAACAAAAAGATGGCCTACAGAATTCTGCAGACCATCTTCGCTTT
>OMSP01000294.1 GCA_900313775.1 uncultured Eubacteriales bacterium | reverse complement strand
CAGTGGGGCTACAACCACCAGAACCCTGTCGTGCATGTCGGTGACGTTTCCGCTGAGATCCAGCGTGCAGAGACCATCAAGGATGTGGACGTAGACAAAGCCAAGGAGGCATACAGCAAGGCAAGAGGCGAGCTCATCGATTATCTGGGAACCGCCCTTGCTGCTGAGATCACCTATATGGGTGATGTAGCTAATGCACTTCAGTAGGCTGTATTAGTAGTCTTTATCATGAAAAACTGCTGCGCATCTGAAGAACAGCAGGTTTGAAGACGCAAGGATAAAACACTATGTTAATCACAGACCGGGCCCGGGGATCACCGAAGCCCGGTCTTGTGTTATAATTGGGGTAAGGAGGGATATCATGGACCATGTCAGATTAAGTGAATCCGGAACCAGCGTGATCATATTGGATCAGAGTCTGCTTCCGGGCGAAGAACAATACATAGAACTAAAGACTCTGGAGGAGATGGTGGAGGCTATCCAAAAGCTGCAGGTGCGGGGTGCTCCGGCAATTGGTATCTTCGCAGGATATGCGCTGGCTGCGCTCTCGAAACAACAGTGCCGGCCGAAGCCTATTCGCAGCTGCTGCGGCGCCAGCGGTACTTCCGATGAAGTGTTCATGCAGGAAATCCAGGCCCAGGGCGATGCTCTGAAGGGAGCACGGCCTACAGCAGTCAATCTGGCTTGGGCTGTCGACCGCGTCATCAAAGCAGTCCGTGTGGAGATGTTCCGCGCCCGGCAGGAAGACTCTTTGAGACTGAACGCCAACGCCGGAGCACGCAGATTGTCCGATGCGGCCGAACGGGAAGCAAAAGCAATCCACGAGGAAGACATACAAATGTGCAAGTCGATTGCGCAGTACGGGCTGGAAGAGGTTCAACGCATCTGTGCATCAAGCGGTCACGATGGACCAATAGGGATTCTGACTCACTGCAACGCCGGTCCGTTGGCGACATCCGAATACGGTACCGCACTGGGACCGATCCTGCTGGGCACGGAGCAGGGCGTGCAGTTCCGGGTCTTTGCAGATGAAACAAGGCCTTTGCTGCAGGGAGCGCGTCTTACTACCTATGAACTGCAGAAGGCCGGCGTGGATGTGACGCTCATCTGCGACAACATGGCTGCATCTGTTATGAGGACCGGCGCTGTGCAGGCGGTATTCGTCGGCTGTGACAGAGTGGCCGCCAACGGAGATACGGCAAACAAGATTGGCACATCCGGAGTTGCGATTCTGGCAAAACACTTCGGCATCCCGTTCTACGTGCTCGGACCGTCTTCCTCAATTGATCTGAAGTGCGTTTCTGGCAGAGACATTCCCATTGAAGAACGTGATCCGGAAGAAATCAAAAGCAAGTATTACGAGAAACCGATGGCTCCGGAAGGCGTGAAATGTTTCAATCCGGCCTTTGATGTTACTGATGCAAAACTGATCAGCGGAATCATTACCGAGAAAGGTGTTTGCCGGTATCCTTACACTGAGAGTCTTGTGGCGCAGATAGGCAGCGAACGATAGATAGGTAACGAATCTTGACAGAAAGCAGTAAATAATATACAATACTGACATAAATTTACATACGTTGATTTTGAGAAAAGGGAAAAGGGATGGAGAGTCTGAATATTGCTGTTGTATCGCCGGATGAGGCATACAACAGGGTCTTTTGTATGTCGCTTCTCGATGCATGCAGACAGATCAGTGTGACAACGTATACGACGAAGGAGTTCGTTCTGCAGTGGGCGGATCGTGAAAAGGGGGCCTATGATGATCAGTACGATCTGATTCTGTGGGCCGGCAGCGAGGTCAGTGAGTCCTACGGAGGCTGTGTTGTCTATCTGACGGACAGAGCATCGCAAGTGAATATCGATCACAGAAACAGCCGTTATGCACTGTATAAATACAGCAGAGCAGATGCTATCGCAGCGGCTGTTTATGATATTTACGCACATCTGACCGGCAGGCAGGCGCTTCTGGTGAAGAGAAACGATGTGAGACTGATTGCCTTTGCATCATATTGCGGAGGGGCTGGGTGCACCACGATCTGCCGGGCTGTCAGCCAGGAACTGGCGCGTTTCCGCGGCCGGAGGGTCATGTATATCAGCCTTGAAGATGTAGCGTCAGCTTCGGACTTTCTGCCTTTGCAGGAGGGCGACGCATCCGGAAGCATCAAAACGGAGGGAGAGTATCTGTACCGCCTACTGGGGAAAAGTACCGTGCCGTTTCTGGAATCGTATCTGATGAAAGATCCTTTTGGCGTGTGCAGTTTTGCTCCGACCGCGGGCAAGAATCCGATTCGTGAGCTGTCAGGGGAGGAAATGCAGCGGCTTTTGGCTTCGCTGATGGACAGCGGGAAATTTGATGTGGTAGCAGTCGACCTTTCGACAGGCATGGGAGAGGGCGCGATGACTGTCTGCCGGGCGGCTGACCGGATCTGCATGATTGCAAGGACAGAAGAATCCGGGATGCGTGAGAATCATTACCTGCGCCAGCTGAAAAGCGGCTGCGGAGATGACATCGCTAACAGGATCGTGAGAACAGTGCCTGTTGAGGAACGACTCCCTTCACCGGCTGCGTCATTGGAAGGATTTTTCGGGCAGCAGATAAGTAAACTGACAGAGCGGCTCTTTGATGTGGTACAATAATACAATAAAGCAACTGAGGAGGGGAGATTTTGCATCTCGAACCACTGGTAGCCGATCTGGCTCTCATACTCGTGGCTAGCGCAATCGTCACGATCATATTCAGGAAACTCAAGCAGCCCGTTGTACTCGGGTATATTGTCGCGGGTTTTCTGATCAGCCCGCATTTCGACTACCTGCCCACAGTCGTTGAACAGGAGGATATTTCCACATGGGCAGATCTGGGTGTCATCTTCCTGATGTTCGGTCTCGGCCTGGAATTCAGTTTCAAAAAACTCGCTCAGGTGGGCGGCAGCGCGTTTACGGTAGCGACGACTGTTATGGCAATGATGATGCTTGTCGGCGCAGGCGTGGGATCGCTGCTGGGATGGGGCAAGATGGACTGCATCTTTCTTGGAGGCATGATTTCCATGTCTTCGACGATGATCATAATGAAGTCCTATGAAGAAT